>JAGHUW010000010.1 GCA_018064625.1 Candidatus Cryptobacteroides equifaecalis
TGTTATGTCTAACGGTTCCACCAACTATCTCAATGTTGCGAGGGAGGTTCTGGAACATAATGGAGAAAAGGTATGAGCAGAGAGCCTAGAGGATTGGGCAAAGGCTTGAGCGCGTTGCTCGGGGAAACCATCCAGGAGCAGCAGCGCCAGCCTGTAGGATATGTCAACAAGGAAATAGCCGGAGCGAAGACTCCTGAACGCAGCGCGGATATACTCAGGGTCCCTATAGACCAGATCGAGCCTAACCCTTACCAGCCGCGTCTCACATTTGACAAGGATGCTCTTGATGAACTCTCCCAGTCCATCAGGACACTCGGTCTGATTCAGCCGATAACCCTCAGGAAGATCTCTTCCGACCGTTATCAGATCATCAGCGGTGAGCGCCGCTACAGGGCAAGCCGCCAGGCCGGACTCACCACCATACCTGCGTACGTGCGCGAGGCGGACGACCAGGGCATGCTGGAAATGGCCATCGTTGAGAATGTTCAGAGGGAAAATCTCGACCCTATCGAGGTTGCCCTCAGCTACCAGAGGCTCATTGACGAATGCTCCCTCACCCAGGACCAGATGGCCGAAAGGGTGGGAAAGAAGCGTGCCACCGTTGCCAACAGCCTCCGCCTTCTCAAATTGCCTGCAAAGGTTCAGCATGACATCAAGGTGGGCATCATCAGCGCCGGTCATGCCAAGGCCATACTCGGTGTCGAGGATCCGGGCCTACAGGAGCAGCTCTGCGACCTTACGGTGCGTGACGGACTCTCGGTCAGGGAACTCGAGAGCCTGGTGCGCAAGATGGTCATCAATCCGCGTGCGGCAGCTCCCGGAACAGCAGCCGTGAAGAAAGCACGGGAACTGCCTGAGTCGTACAGATCCCTCCAGGAGAAATTCGGAAGCATCGCCTCATCCGAGGTTGCCGTGCACAGAAGCCAGAACGGAAAGGGATCGGTCACCATCAAGTTCAATTCAGATGAGGAAGTTACAGCTTTCCTCGCTGTTCTGGCAGAAAAGGGCTTGTAATGGGAAAGAGAAGATTCTTCTGTATACTTGCATTCGCTGTTCTTTCATTTATTCTGGATGATGCCGCCTTTGCCCAGTTCAAGAGCGAGGCCTTCACTCAGCAATACAACGAGGAAGGACAGGGAAAGGGCAAGAACGGGAAGGACTCTACCGACGTGATGTTCTCCTTCAAGGAGTATTTCGCGGGACTCTCGCATAAGAAGGAACTGAAGATAGGAACTTCATTCGCGGGCTCGGCCCTGATCATTGGTGGTCAGCAGATATACAACAAACAGGCTTGGAAACTGCCTATAGTGTACGGCGGCATAGGCGCAGGAGTTGCCGGAGGCATATATTTCAACAGTCAGGGCAATACCAAGGCTTCCACATGGTGCTATGTGGGTGCAGGTGCTGTCTATTGGGCAACTTTGATGGACGGAGTTCTCAGCTACAAGCCGAGCGTCTATCCCCATTCCGGCAAAGCGACCATCTTCTCGATACTTCTTCCCGGACTGGGACAGATATACAACAATGAATGGTGGAAACTTCCAATCTATCTGGGAGGAATGGGTTTCGCCTTCCATCTGTACCTTGACAACAGGCAGAACTATCTGAGATTCCAGCGTATATACAGGGAAGCCACTGATCCTGAGGTTCAGTATTCCGGTCCTGTTACGGCCGACCAGGCCCTGTACTACAGGAATGTCTACAGACGATACAGGGATTATTCCCTGCTGGCGGTGTTCGGAGTGTACATACTCCAGATCATTGACGCCAACGTCTTCTCCTATATGCATAATTTCGATGTAGATGACGACCTGGCACTGAAGATCTCCCCTGCGGTGATCATGCCTGAGAATCAGCTTGCATCCACATTCAGCCCCGGACCAGCCTTTGGAATGCGTCTGGGCTTCACTTTCTGATATATTATGAAAAAGCTGTCGATCATACTGTTGGCCTTGCTCATGGTGCTCCCAGCGGGTGCCCAGGGCTTGAAGCGCAAGCCTAGCAAGAAAGATCTCATACATATCAATGAGGTAGCCGGACTTAAAAGGAAACTTGACTCACTTCAGCAGGTGGTTGACAGCCTACGCTCCTGCCTTGCCATAGATGAAACCATCGTGGAGAGTGAAATAGAGGAGAACGGGATAGAATACACGCCTGAGGTTACGGACAGCCTCATGAACCTGTGGTATCAGAAGACCAGGTCCATCAATCCTCAGAGTTTCGAGGATTTCAATATGGACTCCGTGTCTTTCTCATCGAACGTATCGGATTCCGTGATGATCCAGAGACTGAAGGATATGAATTCCTTCTTTACCCTGCCTTTCAATGAGACCGTGAAGAACTACATGGTGCTCTATTCCGAGAGGATGCCGTCCCGCATGAGTACGGTAATGGGTCTTTCCGAGTATTATTTCCCGATATTCGAGTCTACACTTGCCAGATACAATCTGCCTCTCGAGCTCAAGTACATGGCCATAATAGAGTCCATGCTCAACCCAGTGGCCACTTCAAGGGCCGGAGCAAGGGGAATGTGGCAGTTCATGTACTCCACTGCACGTATCTATGGCCTCCATATAGATTCGTTCATCGACGAGCGACTCGATGTGGAGAAGGCGGTGGATGCCGCTGCAAGATATATGAGAGACTCCTACAGGGTGTTCGGGGATTGGGCTCTTGCCATCAGTTCGTATAACTGCGGTGCGGGAAACGTGTCCAAGGCCATCAGACGCGCCGGAGGCAGCAGGGAGTTCTGGGACATATACCCTTATCTCCCGAGGGAGACCAGAGGTTATGTTCCGGCGTTCATCGGCGCCATGTATGCCATGACCTATTACAAGGAGTATTCGCTTTTCCCTTCCGAGGTGGGCATGCCTGCCAGGGTGGACACCTTCCATATCAGCAAGAAACTGCATTTCCAGCAGATCAATGAGGTTGTGGGCGTTTCCATGGATGACCTGCACAACCTTAACCCTCAGTATATACATGATATAATTCCAGGAACGGCAAAGGATCCTTGCGTACTCCAACTGCCTTATACCTGGACTCCTGTATTCCTGTCCGTCAACCAGGACTCCCTCTATAATCACAGGGCAAGCCAGCTGATGAGTGAGGAGATTCAGAGGGCTGCGGAAACCCGCAAGTCCAACCAGAGGATAGCCTACAGGGTGAAGAGCGGAGATTATCTTGGAAGGATAGCTTCGAGGTACGGGGTCAGCGTGAACAACCTCAAAAAGTGGAATAACCTCAAATCCAACAACCTGAGGGTTGGGCAGACACTTTATATCTATAAGAATGGTGGATATATACCTCCTGCCCAGAAATCTTCCGGCAGCA
>JAGHUW010000013.1 GCA_018064625.1 Candidatus Cryptobacteroides equifaecalis
ATCAATTTGTCTTCTTGTAGCTCAGCACTGCCCAAGCGGTGGTTATGATTCCTATGCCGGACAAACAGCAGAGGTCGAACCATGTATCGGCAAGAGTACAGCCTTTCAGGACTATGCCCCGCATTGCGTCAGCATAATAGCGCAGAGGGTTGGCGTAGGTGATGACCTTTGCCCATCCTGGCATTGACTCGACAGGTGTGAATATACCGCTCATCAGCATGAATACCATACTGAAGAACCAGATTATGAACATTGCCTGCTGGGCGTTTTCGCTGTAATTGGATACAAGAAGGCCAAAGGAGGCCATTACGATGATGTGGGCGAGCGTGAATATGCATATGTCGAGCAGGCTCCCTGCGCAGCCGTATCCGAATACGATTCTGGCCAGTAGCATGCAGGAGAATACCATGAAATAGGCCACTACCACGTATGGTATCATCTTGCAGACTATGAATGCGAGTTTGCTGACAGGACTTACGTTTATTTGTTCGATGGTACCCTTCTCTTTTTCCGAAACTATGTTGAGCGCGGGCAGAAAGCCGCACATCATTGTGATGGCGATTACTATCAATGCCGGAATCATGAAAAGCTTGTAGTCCTGAAACGGATTGAAAAGGTAGTTTTCGCTTATTTTCACATTGTTGCCCGGAGATGTATTTTTTATGGACATCATATAGTTTGAGACGCAAGCGTTGAGGTATTGTGAGCCTATGCTTCCCCTGGTACCGTTGACGGTATTTACCTTTATTCCTACGGGAAGGGGGTCAGTGGTCGGCGATTCCCCTTCAATCTGACGGGAAAAGCCTGAATTGATGGTAAGGATGGCATCAATGCGGCCGTCATCCATCATCTTCTGCGCATTGGACGGTGAGTCCGAGACGGAAACAATCTCGAAGTATCCGGATGCTGCGCATTTTTCCATGAGCATCCCCGACTGGTTGCTGCGGTCGTTGTCCACAATGGCCAGTTTGAGGTTCCTTACTTCCATATTGGCAGCGAAGGGGAACACCAGGATTATGAGGAAAGGGAACATGAGAGTCATTCTCGGCATGCCCGGGTCCCTGAGGAATTGCTTGAATTCTTTCTTTAACAAATATTTCCACATGGCTTAGGATAGTCTTGTTTTGAATTTCTTGATGCTGAACCATAGCAGGAACACCATCATCCCGCTGAGTATGCCAAGTTCTTTTATTATGGAGGTGAGGCCCGCTCCCTGAATCATTATCTTCTTCACCATGATGATGAACCATTTGGCCGGGATGATATCGGAAAACAATTGAAGGGCTACAGGCATGCTTTCGCATGGGAAGATGAGACCGGAAAGCATCATTGTAGGCATTGTGAGCCCCATTCCGCAGAGAAGCATTGCAGTCTGTTGGGTTGATGAAATTACGGAGACGAGCAGCCCCAGGCCGAGCGAAGATCCTACGAAAATGAGGGCGACGAGCGAAAGCAGGGCCAGACTACCGTTGACAGGAACGTCCATGACGTAGACGGCGAGCAACAGTATGCTGATGAAATTGACGACGGAGAGTACCAGATAAGGTGTCAGTTTGCTGAGTATTATCCAGAATGGTTTGACAGGGGAGACGAGTACCAGTTCCAACGTCCCCATCTCTTTCTCGCGGACAATGGAGACAGAGGTCATCATGGAGCAGATAAGCATGAGGATGAGTCCCATGACACCGGGGACGAAGTTGTATGACGAGTTCATCGCGGGATTGTACATCAGCTGCACATTCGGGCGCATTGCCTGACTGCCCCCTGTCATAGAACTGCTGACCGTGAACTGCTCGGAGGCGATGACTCCCTTGATGTAGCTGGTGACAATCTGGGCTGAGTTAGGGTCGGCTCCATCACTGATGATGGTGATGGATGCAGTGCCTTCCTTGGCCAGTTTGACATCGAATCTGTCCTCGAAACAGATTGCAGCCATTGTTTGTCCCTTGCGTATGCGACCGTTTACCTCGGAGGGGGAGTTCAGGAACTCCCCAAGTTCGAGATATCGGTTGTGGCGTATGCTTCTGACCACCTGCTGTACAGACGGGTCTCCAGGGTCTCCGACTATGTCCACCTTGGCATCATGTACTTCCGTGCTGATGGCGAATCCGAACAGGATAATCTGCACCACAGGCATGACCAGCACAATGAGTGTGGTTCTCCGGTCCCTGAAAATGTGCATGAACTCCTTCTTTATGAATGCTGTAACCTCTTTCATTCCCTTTCAGCCCTGCCGGCAATTTTTGTGAATACTTCGTCCATATTTGCTGCCGAGTAGAGTTTTTTCAGCTCTGCCGGCGCTCCGAGAGCTTCTACTACGCCGTCCACCATAACTGACACCCGGTCGCAATACTCGGCTTCGTCCATGTAGTGAGTTGTTACGAAAACAGTTACTCCTCTGGATGCCGCTTCATAAATCATTTCCCAGAAATTGCGCCTTGTTACAGGGTCGACACCTCCTGTAGGTTCATCCAGGAAGACGACCTGGGGATCATGAACCATGGCGATGCTGAACGCGAGCTTTTGCTTCCACCCGAGCGGCATATCGCGGACGTACATATTTCTCGAATCTTCCAGATCCAAAGCTTTTAACATGCTGTCGGTTTTGAGAGCTATCTGTTTGTCGTCCAGGCCGTATATGCCGCCGAAGAGCTCAATGTTTTCCCAAACCTTGAGGTCGGAGTAGAGAGAGAATCTCTGACTCATATAACCTATATGCTTCTTGATATCTTCCTGTTGATTATTGATACTGAAACCGGCTACTGTCCCTTCCCCGGAAGTGGGGAGGCTCAGCCCGCAGAGTATGCGGATTGCTGTGGTTTTACCCGCTCCGTTGGCACCGAGGAATCCGAAAATCTCCCCCTTGTACACATCGAATGATATGTTGTTCACAGCCGTGAAATTCCCGAATTTCTTGACCAGATTCCTGATTTCCACTGTCTTTTCCCTTGTTTCCATAATCAAGATAATCCTATGAAACAATCTTCTATTCCTGCCTGTATTGCTTCAACCCTGCATCCCTGCATCCCCGACTTCTCAAGGATGTCAAGAAGGGAAGATGCATCAGGACCGTTGTCAGTTACTGCTACATGGCATTCGCATCCGAATGAGCTGCACCTTATTATCCCTTCATGAACTTTCAATTCTTTTAGAATCCTGAACATATTTCCTCCACGAATCGCGAAGAGTCTATGAGGGTATCTGGAAATAATATCGGCAGGGGTCCCCTTGTCTATTATCTTCCCGGCAAGAATCAGTGCTATGCGGTCACACAGACTGGCTTCATCCATGTAAGGAGTGGATACCATTATTGTGACTCCGGAATCCTTTATCCGTCCGAGCATTGCCCAGAACTCCTTTCTGCTGACTGCATCGACTCCTGTTGTAGGTTCGTCCAGGAAAAGGACATCCGGCTTGTGGACAAGAGCACAGCAGAGCGCAAGTTTCTGCTTCATTCCTCCCGAGAGGTCTCTGGCCTTCCTGTCCTTGAACATTTCTATCTGGGAGTATATATCCTTGATGGTATCGTAGTTCTCTGCAACTGTGGTGCCGAATACTGTGGCATAGAAATTAAGATTCTCTTCCACACTGAGGTCTTGATAAAGGGCGAAGTGCCCCGGCATGTACCCTATGCTGCGGCGTATCCCGGCATAGCCGTCCACAACGTCCAGCCCGTTTACCGATGCCTTGCCGGAGTCGGCGAGAGAAAGGGTCGTGAGTATTCTGAACAGAGAGGTCTTTCCCGCACCGTCCGGTCCTATCAGCCCGAATATCTCGCCATGCTTGATTTCCAGGTTGATGTCCTGAAGAGCTTTGGTCTCTTTGAATGACTTGCAGATGCCCTCGACCTTTATTGCTGTCTGTCCGTCCATTACATTTATTTTCTGATATATGCGTACATCCCAAGCCTCAAGGAACCGTCGTTTGGAACAGAGACTTTCACAGCATAGACCAGGTCGGCCCGCTCATCTCGAGTCTGGATGTTTTTTGGGGTGAACTCTGCCTGGCTGGATATCGAATTGATCCGGCCCTGGCATGTTTGGGGAGAAGACGACCCGTCGTCAGGAATAATCGTGACGCTGTCCCCGATCTTGAGACCTGCCAGCTGGCTGGTGGTGAAATATGCGCGGACATAGGTCTTGCTCATGTCGGCCAGCTTGAAAAGGGGTTTGCCTGCTGTGACCGATTCTCCTTGCTGTGCGTATTTGGTCAGTACGGTTCCTGCGGCAGGGGCAGTTATGCGGCATTTCCTGAGCTGGTCTTCCCTCTGGACCAGTTGTATCTCGTATGAACTGATTTCCGCCTCTACGCCCTTGTTCCCACGTTCCCAGCTTTGGGTCTGAGCCTCGATCTGCGCTTTCAGGATTGCAATCTTGTCCTTCAGGTCATCAACTTGCTTTTGTGTCGCAGCATTGCTCTGGAGAAGTTTGGAATAGCGTGAAAGGTCTTTTTCAAGACTTGCGAGTTGATTTCGGTTGGGTTCTCCCTGGCGCTTTATGTCCACGATGCGGGAGCGGGCACCTTCAATGCGTTGTCTGAGTTCCTGTATCTGAAGAACGGTCTGTACGGAGTCTATCGCTCCTACAATTTGATTTTCACTGAGGTAATCCCCTTCCTCAATGTCAAGTGACAGGATTTTTCCGTTGCTTTCTGCCGATACGGTAATCTGTGTGGCCTCAATCTGGCCGCATGCATCAAATTCGATTTCGTTCTTACAGGATTGTGATAACAGGGCAGCTGCAAGCACCGAGATGCCGAGTATTAGGTTTTCTGTCTTCATGGTATGATTATTTTCCAGTTGTATTCTTGAGGTCGAAAACGGCCATTATGTATTGAATGGCGTGTACATTGCTGTTCAGCCGGGCCTTGAACTCTTCATCCAGCATGTTGAGGTAGTCGTTCATCTTTATGATTCCCTCTTTGTACTGTTTTTCTGCTGATTCGCGTATATTTTCCCTCAGGGCTATGATCTGCTCGTCACACGCAAGCACTTCGGCTGCCTTCTTCATCTCATTCTCTTTCTGAGTTGCCTCCAGGGTGGTGTTGAGAAGGAAGCTCTTTCGTGTGAGTTCAATCCTGCTTGCCTCAGCGTCAGATTTGCGCCTGTCATTTTTGAGCGTGTACAAATTCCCTAAGTTCCATTGGAGTTTCAGACCGGTGACGATATATGGATCGAATTCTCCGGACAGCATGTTCAGTCCGGGACGCCCGTATCCTGCCTGGATGTTGAGGTTGAGCCGAGGGGATAGATTGATGTTCAACTGGTCCCGCTGCAGACTGATCTGCTTGGCTTGGGCATCGTATAGGTCGAGTTCGGGTCGGGCAATCTCAATTGAACCTGTCTTCTGCGGCTCTTCTTTGGGTTCTTTGAATACTTCCCCGTGGAGGTCGCGCCCGGTGAGGAGGCTGAGCATTTGTACATAAGCCCTGCGATCTGACTCCAAGGCAAGTTTCTGCTGGTCGCAACTTAGGATACTGACCTTTATCTGATCACGGTCGGAACTCAGGGCTATGCCGTTTTCGACGAGAGTGTCCATCTCTTCCAGGGTTCGCAGGAGGTTTGTCTTCAGCACTTCGTTGAGTTCCATCTGCCTGTCCAGAAGATTGATGCCCAAATATAAGTTTTGTACGCGGGAACGCAGGGCATACATGTTTACCTCAAGTTGCCGAGCTTTTACATCTGCTTGCGTATCAATGAGTTTTCTTTTGATAGCACTTGCTCCGCCATCCCATATCTGCTGACTGATATCGGCTGTTATGCCGTACTGGTCATGGGGTATGTTGAACTCATAGCCCGGGATACTGAAGGGCATCTCGACTACAGTGGACTGCCAACTTGCCTTGCCGGAGATGCTGAGTTGTGGAATCCACGCTTTTGCGGCACTGTTGATGTCATATCCGCGCGAGGCCTCAATCAGGTCGTACTCCTGAATTTGAGGGTAGTTCCCGTATGCCAGGCGTATGCATTCTTCAAGGTCTGTCTGAGCTTTGGCAGTGAGACAGAGACAAAGGCAGGATAACACGAAGGTTGTCTTAGTTTTACTCATAATTAAATTAGCTGTTTAACATACCTGTTAATACGAGGCAAATGTAAAGCAATTATTCTGTTTTTCAAAGAGCAGGAACATTTTTTTGTACGATTCGTCAATTATCTATATTTTCGCAGGGAGAAAGAAGTGTGGTTCATGGATATATTGGCATGACAAAAGAAGAGAGAATACTGAAGATAGCTGAAGAAGAGTTTTTCAGGAATGGATATTCCGGAACATCGATGGTGACTGTATCGCGTCGTGCAGGGGTGACCCATGCTATGGTGAATTACTATTTCCGGAGCAAGGAGCAACTATTCCTCAGAATATTGGACAATCACACTTATTCTTTCATTGAGAATCTGCGCCCTATTATGAGAGAGGATGGAGATTTTCTGGACACTCTGGTGAGAGCGGCAGGCATAGTTTTCGATACCCTCAATGATGACAGGATGCTGCCATTTCTTATTCAGGATGTTGCGACGAGCGAACCTGAACTGCTTGAGCGTTACAGGCAACCTTTGGAAAGTGTAGCATTGAGTACGATTGAAAAACACTCTGCCCGGCTTTCCGAACGGATTGCAGCTGGTTCCATTTCTGAGGCAGGTCTTTCAGATGTCCTTGAAAATCTGCTTATTCTTGTCGTATCCCCCTTCCTGATGATACCAACCCTTGAGAATGTGTGTCATTGGGAGCCGGAAAAAATCGATGATTTCCTTTCCCGCAGGAAGGCAGAGATAGAGTTGATTCTCCGTAGAAGATATTCCCGTAAATAGGAATTATGCCTGCCTTTGCCGCAGGGCTTCGTAGAGAAGGATGGCGGCGGAGACGGAGACATTGAGGGAGTCGGTGATGCCGAGCATGGGGATGCGGATGTGGGCATCGGCGGCCGCGCGCCAGATTTCTGTGAGCCCTGTAGCTTCTGTGCCCATCACTATGGCTGTGCCGCAGGTCATGTCCTGGTCATAGTAGAGGGACGAATCCTGTAATTGGGCCGTAAGTATCTGAATGCCTTTCTGCTTGAGCCAGGCTATGGCTTCCTCCGAAGAGCAGCACACTGTCTGCACGGAGAATATCGCTCCGGTCGAGGAGCGGACCAGGTTGGGATTGTACAGGTCTGTAAGCGGGTCGCAGACTATCACTGCATCGGCCCCGCAGGCATCGGCCGAGCGCAGGATGGCGCCGAGGTTGCCGGGCTTCTCCACACTTTCCATTACCATTATCAGCGGCTTTTCCGAGAGCTTAAGGTCAGCCAGGCTTATCTTTCTGGTCCTGACCTCGGCAATCACGCCTTCCGTTCCCTCTCGCAGGGCTATCTTTTCGTAGACTTTCCTGCTTACCTCGAACATCCGGGGGGCGCTGAGCTTCATCGGCCCGCATATTTCAGGGCAGAAAAAGATGCTGTCCACGCTGTAGCCTGAGGCTATGCAGCGCTCCACTTCCCTTTGCCCTTCGACAACGAAAAGACCCTGTTCTTTTCGCGCACGTGATTTCTCACGCAGTTCGAGCAGGGTCTTTATCTTGGGATTCTGGAGAGAGCTTATTTCCTGTATCTCCATCAGAACTATTCCTCGTCTTTTGTTTCCTTTGCCTTCTTGGCAGTCTTCTCCGGCCTCATTTGAGGGAAGAAGAGAACGTCCTGGATCGTTGTCTGACCTGTCATGAACATGGTGAGACGGTCGATTCCCATTCCGAGTCCTGAGGTAGGAGGCATGCCGTATTCAAGGGCGCGCACGAAGTCGTAGTCGATGAACATGGCCTCGTCGTCTCCCTTGCTCTTGAGGGCAGCCTGCTCCTCGAAGCGCTCCAGCTGGTCCACAGGGTCGTTGAGCTCCGAGTATGCGTTTGCAAGTTCCTTTCCGCAGACGAAGAGCTCGAAGCGCTCGGTCAGAGTAGGGTCCTCGCGGTGACGCTTTGTAAGTGGGGACATCTCAACAGGGTAGTCGGTCACGAAGGTAGGCTGGATGAGCTTGTCCTCGCAATATGTTCCGAAGATGGCGTCTATGAGTTTGCCCTTGCCCATGGAAGGCTCGATCTCCACGTTGAGCTTCTTGCAGGTCTCGCGGAGCTCGTCCTCAGACATGCCCTTCACATCAACTCCTGCGTATTCCTTGATGGCCTCGAGAATAGGGAGTCTGCGGTAGCTGCCGCCGAAGTCAACTTCGTTCTCTCCTATCTTCACCACCGTGGTTCCGTTCACGTTCATGGAAATCTTCGCGAGCATCTGCTCCACGAACTTCATCATCCAGTTGTAGTCCTTGTAGGCCACATAGATCTCCATACA
>JAGHUW010000066.1 GCA_018064625.1 Candidatus Cryptobacteroides equifaecalis
GAGCTGATGCTGGAAGGAAGGTGCCTTATGAGTGCCGCGCGTGCGCTGCCTATGAGGTATTCGCTCAGGGGGTCTCGCCTCTTTGGGAAGGCGAGGGTCACTACGACCTTGTTCTCTTCTATTTCAATTGAGTGGACCATTCCGAGGTCCACTATGTCGCGGTCCTGCTTTGCCGGATGCTGAACATCCCTCAGGGCCTGGTAAATATCATGTTCTGTCATTATCTAACGATTTTCATTTCATCGAGAAGGTATCCGGCTCCGCCGAACTTGTCCATCATCAGGAGTACGTAGCGTATATCCACGCAGATGCACCTCTGGAGCTGAGGCTCAAACATCACGTCGCTGCTCATGGCCTCCCAGTTGCCGTCGAAGGCAAGTCCTATGAGGTTTCCGTCAGCGTCGAGCACAGGGCTTCCGGAGTTGCCTCCGGTGATGTCCAGGTTGGTGAGGAAGCAGGTAGGGAGCTCTCCGGCTGCGTTGGCGTACTGGCCGTAGTCCTTGTTGTTGTATATTTCCTTGAGCTTTGCCGGTACGCGGAACTCGTAGTTGGAAGGGTCTTCCTTTTCCATCACACCCTTGAGGGTTGTGTAGTGCCTGTAGAGAACTCCGTCCTTAGGGGAGTAGCTCTTCACGTTTCCGTAGGTGAGGCGGCAGGTGCTGTTGGCATCAGGGTATGAAGGCTCGCCCTTCTTCCATTCCAGAAGACCTGCGGTGAAGGACTTGGATGCATCGGCTATCACGGCCTCGTTGTCCCTTATAGGTTTGACGAACTTGCGGTAGCCGTCCGTGATCATTCCAGCCAGCACAACGGCAGGGTCCTTGATTATGTCCACAGGGGAGTTGACGGTGGCCAGCTTCTCTGCGGAAGTAAGGCGGGTGTTGTCAAAAATTTCGGCTGCGAGGACCTCAGGGTCGTATTCCGTAAGTTTCTTGTCTTTGTAGGATATTACATCCTCAGGCTTCACCCTCTCGCAGTAGAATCTTATGAGGGTTGCCGCCTCCTTTCTGTCAAGCTCCTCGTTGTAGTTTTTGAACTGGGCTGAGACCATGCGTTTGGATGACTCCAGGAATGTCTTGCCCTTGGATTCGAATTCAGGGTCGTCCTTTGGAAGCGCCATCATCTGGGTCACGGACCTTATCATTGCCCCGGCAAAGCTCACAGCCTCTATCTGGCCTATGCTCTCAGAGAGAAGGGTGATGGCCTTGTTGGCTTCCAGCTCTTCCTGAACGGCTGTCTCTATCACTTCGAGTGCGCTGCCGTAGGCCTTCTGCCTCTTGGCTTTTTTGCCCACCCAGCTCATGAACTCCTGCTCCTTTGCATTCTCGCGGCCTATGATGTCGAGCTTGGCGAAGGAATCTCTCATTCCCTGCCACTTCTTCCAGCCGTTGGCGGAGCTTGCATACTTGCTCGCGTACTGCAGGCGTACCACAGGGTCGGCCATCATGGCCTCCCACATCACTTCCTGCCTTGCAGTTCTGGCGTCGATGCGTATTGCGTTCACGGCCATCATCATCTCAAGCTGGGAGGCAGTCTGGAAGCGCTGGGTGCGTCCTGGGTAGCCCATGATCATTGCAAAGTCGCCTTCCTCGACTCCCTTCAGGGAGACCTTCAGGCTCTGGCGCGGGTGCATAGGCACATTGTCCTTGGAGTAGTCCGCAGGCTCGTTGTCCTTGCCGGCGTACACGCGGAACATGGAGAAGTCGCAGGTGTGGCGTGGCCACATCCAGTTGTCCGTCTCTCCTCCGAACTTGCCCATGGATGCCGGAGGTGCGCCCACAAAGCGCACGTCGCGGTAGATCTTGGATATTATAAGGTAGGCCACGTTGCTGTTGTAGAAATCCACGACCTGCACGTCGCAGCCTGGGTTGGCCTGCTTCGCCTGCTCGGCAATCTCCTCCCTGCTCTGCTTCGCGAGCTTCGGGGTGACGTCCGTCATGCTCTGGAGGAAGCGCACGGTGAGTCCCGGAACGGGGAGCTCCTCCTCTCGGCTCATTGCCCAGAATCCGTCTTCCAGGTAGTTGTGCTCAGGGCTCGAAAGGCCCTGTATGCTGCCGTAGCCGCAGTGGTGGTTGGTCACGAGCAGACCTTCGTCAGAGATGATCTCTCCGGTACAGCCGCGTCCGAACTGCACTATCGCATCCTTTATGGAAGAATGGTTGATGCTGTATATCTCCTCAGGGGAGAGGCGTCCGCCCAGGCTGTAGATGGCCTTGGCGTTCATCTTCTCGATGAGTGGGAGCAGCCACATCCCCTCGTCCGCGAAGGAAGGTACTGCGAGCAGCGCCGCTGCGATGATTGCGTAAATCTTTTTCATATTCAGAATAATGTAGGTTCAAGTTCCTTGGGGTGGAAGCTTCTGCGGTGCTCGGGCGTGAAGCCAAGCTCTTTTATGGCCTTTATGTGCTCGGGCGTGGGATATCCCATATTCCGCTCCCAGCCGTAGCCCGGGTACTTCTGCGCCAGTTGCCGCATCTTTTCGTCCCTGTATGTCTTTGCCAGCACGGATGCAGCCGCAATGCTTGCGAAGCTGGCGTCTCCGTGCACCACGGTCTCGTAAGGGTAGCCGTCAAAGGGACGGAAGCGGTTTCCGTCTATCAGCAGGAAGTCCGGTCTCACGCCCAGACGCCTCACCGCCCTCTGCATGCCCGTAACGGACGCCCAGAGTATGTTCAGGGAGTCTATCTCCTCCGCGCTCACTTCCTCCACGGCCCAGCTTATGGCTTCCTTTTCTATTATTGGGCGGAGCAGCTCGCGCGACTTTTCGCTCATCTTCTTGGAATCATTGAGAAGGGGATGGTGGAAATCCTCCGGAAGTATGACCGCAGCAGCAAAGACGGGGCCGGCCAATGGTCCGCGTCCCGCCTCGTCACAACCCGCTTCCAGTCTCCCGGGCAGCAGGCAGTTCTTCAGGAAAATTTCCTTCTGTGGCATATTGCCACAAATTTAATCATTTTTGTTTGTCTTTCGACTCCATGAGGGCTATGACTTTCCTCTGAGTCTCGCACAATTCCTCCAATGTGCTCACTTTGTGCCTCAGATCTTCTATAGCCTTCCTCTGTTCGGATATTGTTGTTTCGTAACGGTCAGATACGTCCTTATAATATTCACTGTGCCTTTTCATCTCCATGAGTTCTCCCTGGGTCATGATCTTCGGGTTTTCTCCAAGTAGAAGACGCTCCACGGACACACCGAGTATTTCAGCGACCCTGAATACAAGTTTATGAAGAATCTCTGTGGGGCCTTTCTCGAAATTGGCGTAAGTGTTTTCCCCTATCTCGAGTTTCTGGGCCATGCTCCTTATGGTGATCTTCTTTTCTTTCCTCAGGGCAATGATGTGATTTCTTATTTCCTGCTGATCCAACATAAGCGTACCTTTGATTGAATCAACAAATGTAAACAGCAGATAATCCAAATAAACAACGAAAAATCCGCGTATCAGCATAAAAATATATGTTTCTTAATTAAAAAACGTAAAAAACTGCACCTCCTCTATTGAAATACAGTAGTTTCTTTTTCATTTTTGTTGCATGGAAAAATTTTATGAAGCTCTTGAGAGCGGTGAATGCCCGCAGGATTTCAGTGAATACTGCAGGATGAGAGGTATACCTCCGGTTGTATTGGATGAGCTCCTTGTTAAAGAAACAGGGTGCTCGGGCCAGGAAATAATCGATTCTTGGCAAAATGGTATTTGTATTGGTAAGAAAATTTATTAGATTTGCGTAGAACACTGAAAATTTTTTAAAACCAATAACATTAACAATGAAAGAGTACTCAACCAAAGACATTCGCAACGTGGTACTCCTTGGTGCTACCAAGTCAGGTAAGACCACGCTTGCTGAGGCTATGCTTTATGAAGGTAAAGTCATAGAGCGCAGGGGTTCTGTCGAGGACAAGAACACCGTGTCAGATTACAACGAACTCGAGAAACTCAACCAGAGGTCGATATATGAAACACCGCTCTACGCAGAGTTCATGGACAAGAAGATCAACTTCCTCGATGCCCCTGGCTCAGATGATTTCATCGGAGGTGCATATACCGCATTCCGCGTATGTGAGAGTGGTATTCTCGTAATCAACGCCCAGCAGGGTGTAGAGGTAGGTACGACCAATCTCGTTCGCCGTGCCCAGAAGAACAACTTCCCTCTCGTGATCGCTGTGAACCAGCTTGACGCTGAGAAGGCAGACTGGGAGACAACACAGGCTTCCATGAAGGAGGCATTCGGCAACAAGATCATCAACGTTCAGCTTCCTGTGAATCCGGGCGTGGGTTACAATTGCTTCGTAGACCTTCTCATGAACAAGTGCTACCGTTTCAAGGATACCAACGGAACACGTGAGGAGATAGAGATACCGGCAGATATGGCGGATCTCGTTGCGGATGCACGTCAGGAACTCATCGAGAAGGCTGCAGAGTTCGACGATACCCTCATGGAGAAGTTCTTCGACCAGGGAGGTCTTACTGAGGATGAGATCCGCAAGGGACTCAACATCGGTATCACCAACGGTGAAGTTTACCCTGTATTCTGTGTAAGTGCAAAGAGCGATGTGGGTATCAAGCGTTTGCTCGAGTTCACCAAGAACGTTGCCCCTGCACCTAAGGTTGGTGAGAACGGCCCAACCGCACTCTTCATATATAAGAACAATATCGAGGCCCATCTCGGTGAGGTTTCCTTCTTCAAGGTAATGAGCGGCAGCGTCACCACCGGTATGGATCTTGAGGACCCTAAGACCGGAAACAAGGAGCGTCTCTCTGCCATTTATGCAGTTGCAGGTGTGAAGAAGGAGCCAGTGAATGTTCTCCATGCTGGAGACTTCGGCTGTCTTGTGAAGCTCAAGAACGGAAAATGCGGCACTACCCTTACCACCACTGGTTCGGGCATATGCTATGACAAGATATCTTTCCCTGCACCTAAGTACCGTTGCGCAATCAAAGCAAAGGTTCAGCAGGATGAGCAGAAGCTCGGTGATGCTCTCAAGAAGATTTCCTCAACAGATCCTACACTCGTTGTGGAATATTCCAAGGAGCTCCGCCAGACCATCCTCAGTGGAAACGGAGAGCAGCATATCAATATAGTGAAGTGGCTTCTCAACAACGAGTACAAGCTTGACGTGGAGCTCTTCGCTCCAAAGGTTCCTTACCGCGAGACCATCACAAAGGTGGCTACCGCACAGTACCGTCACAAGAAGCAGTCCGGTGGTGCCGGCCAGTTCGGTGAGGTTCACCTCCTCGTCTGCCCTGCAGAGGGTGAACTCAACACCAAGTTCAAGATTGACGGAAAGGAGACACAGCTCAATGTCAAGACTCAGGAGACCACTGAACTCGACTGGGGCGGAAAGCTTGAATTCTACAACTGCGTCGTCGGTGGTGCCATTGACCTGGGCTTCATGCCTGCCATCCTTAAGGGTATCAAGGAGAAGATGAACGAGGGTCCTCTCACCGGTTCTTACGCACGCGATATCCGCGTATTCGTATATGACGGAAAGATGCATCCGGTAGACTCAAAGGAAATCGCCTTCATCATCGCAGGCCGCAATGCCTTCAAGGAGGCCTTCCGTAACGCCGGTCCTAAGATTCTCGAGCCTATTTACAACGTCGAGATCATGACCCCTGCAGAATATCAGGGTGCTGTGATGAGCGACATACAGAACCGTCGCGGTATGCTCGGAGACATGGGCGCAGACAAGGGATTCGCTGTCCTGAAGGCACGTGTTCCTCTCGCAGAGCTTTACCGTTACTCTACCAGCCTCAGCTCACTCACCGCAGGTGCTGCTACATTCACTATGGAATTCGCTGACTACCAGCCTGTACCTGGTGATGTTCAGACCAAGCTCCTCGCTGAGTACGCAGCTCAGGAGACTGATGAGGACTAATATGAAATTTTAGAAATAATGATTAAAGACAAAGTGACTGAGCTCAAAATCAGTCACTTTTTTTGTACATTTGTAGTTTGGACAATAATAAAAACTCCATATGTATAGAACTCATACCTGCGGAGAACTCCGCATAAGCAATGTCGGACAGAAAGTCACCCTGTCCGGATGGGTTCAGAAAGCCCGCAAACTGGGCGGAATGACCTTCATTGACCTGCGTGACAGATACGGTATCACTCAGCTTGTCACCGAGGAGGACCCTAACCTCGGACGTGAATATGTAGTGCAGGTTAGCGGTACCGTTGTGGAGCGTGAAAGCAAGAACGCAAAGATGCCTACCGGCGACATAGAGATCAAGGTAGAGAACATCAATATCCTCAACAAGGCTCAGACCCCGCCTTTCACTATCGAGGAGAATTCCGATGGAGGTGAGGACATACGCGCCAAGTACCGTTACCTCGACCTTCGCCGTGCCCCTCTGCAGCGTGCGCTGGCACTTCGCCACCGCCTCGCCCAGGAGATCCGCACCTATCTCGATGGCCAGGGCTTCATGGAGATAGAGACCCCTTACCTCATCAAGTCGACCCCTGAGGGAGCACGTGATTTCGTGGTTCCTTCACGTATGAACCCGGGCGAGTTCTATGCCCTCCCGCAGTCCCCTCAGACCTTCAAGCAGCTTCTCATGGTAGCCGGCTACGACCGCTACTTCCAGATTGTGCGCTGCTTCCGTGACGAGGACCTCCGCGCAGACCGTCAGCCTGAGTTTACCCAGATAGACTGCGAGATGTCCTTCGTGGAGCAGGAAGACGTGCTCAACACCTTTGAGGGCATGATGCGCCAGATGTTCAAGAACGCCCTCGGCGTGGACATCCCTAACCCTCTCCCTCGCATGAGCTGGTACGACGCAATGGACTTCTACGGATCGGACAAGCCGGACGTACGCTTCGGCATGAAGATACACGACATCACATCCCTCGCACAGGGCCACGGCTTCAGCGTGTTCGATTCAGTCGAGTACGTGGGTGCCATTGCCGCAGAGGGTTGCGCCGAGTATACGCGCAAGGAGCTTGACGCCCTCACAGAGTGGGTAAAGCGCCCTCAGGTAGGCGCAAAGGGCCTCGTTTACATCAAGTGCAACGTAGACGGCAGCTACAAGTCCAGCGTGGACAAGTTCTACTCTCCAGAGGAGGTGAAGGCCATGGCCGATGCAGTAGAGGCAAAGGCCGGCGACCTCGTGCTGGTTCTCTGCGGAGCAAAGCGCAAGACTCAGACCCAGCTCGGCGTGCTCCGTATCGAGATGGGTAACCGTCTTGGCCTTCGCGACCCTAAGGTCTTCGCACCTCTGTGGATCGTAGATTTCCCTCTTCTTGAGTGGGACGACGAAACCCAGCGTTTCTACGCAATGCACCATCCTTTCACCGCTCCAAAGCCTGAGCATGAGAAGTGGTTCTATTCAGACAAGAAGGAAGACCTGGAGAGAGTCTGTGCAAATGCCTATGACTTCGTTCTCAACGGAACCGAGCTCGGCGGCGGATCCATCCGTATCCACAACGCAGACATGCAGAGCCGTATGTTCGAAGTTCGGGGCATCTCCAAGGAGGATGCTGAGTACAAGTTCGGCTTCATCATCAATGCCTTCAAGTTCGGTGCACCTCCTCACGGAGGTCTCGCATTCGGATTCGACCGTGTGTGCGCCCTCTTCGGAGGCCAGGAGACCATACGTGACTATATCGCATTCCCTAAGAACAACCAGGGACGTGACGTCATGATCGATTCCCCTTCCAAGATTGACCAGGTGCAGATGGACGAGCTTTTCCTCGCCAGCACCGTTAAAGAATAAGACAGAATGAGAAGATCATCACTTATGGCAGTTGCTCTTGCAGCGGTACTTATGGTATCCTGCAAGGGCAGCAGCCTTTTCATGGAGTATCCGCAGGTATTCGCGCACCGTGGATGCTGGATTGAGAATTACATTCCGGAGAACAGCCTTGACGGCGTGGAAATGGCTGCCCGTTATGGCTACCCTACCACAGAGTGCGACGTAAGGCTCACCGCAGACAGCGTGCATGTGCTCATGCATGACCCGCGCATCAACCGTACCATGCGCAACGCCTCCGATTATTCCGAGATTATCCCCAAGACCTATGTGAAGGACCTTACCCTTGCCCAGCTGCGTGAGGGCTATGTGCTTGCATCCGAGGACCCATCCTGCCGCAAGCCTATCCCTACCTTCAAGGAGTATCTCCAGAAGTGTGCCGAGTGCGGCATCAAGCCTATCCTTCACTGCGATATTTTCAGCGGATACGTTGAGGCTCAGGAACTTGCCGGAAGCAACTGGATAGCCTTCTCTACGGAGTACGATGTGCTGCTGAAGGTCCGCGAGATGAATCCGGATGTGCTTATACTCTACGCCATAGACAAGATGGAAGGAGACAAGACTCCGGAGGAGGTGATTGCCAAACTCGAGGCCATAGGAGGCCGTGTGGGAATCTCCTCGATGAACCGCAACGATCAGCGTGCTGAGATGTGCAGCGCCCTTCGTGCCAAGGGTTATGAGGTACAGTCATCCATTGTCCCTGCACCTCATGACATGGCAGCCACCAAGAACGGAGTGACCATTCTTCTCACGGACTTCGCCTGGTTCCAGACAGAGGGCCGCAGACCTGTTGCCAAGTTCATCGAGAATGCAAGCTACGTGGCAGAGGGAGCAAGCTTTGAGCATACCTGGGACGAGATGGAGTATGGTGCCATCGTTGTCAAGGTCTGCTGCAAGGGCGAGTATGAACTCACTGTCAACGGCAGCCGTACATATACCATCAGCCATGATAAGAAGGATACCGAACTTGTTGGCATACGCTTTTACAAGACGGCGCCGTCCATCTCTCTCAAATGCCTGAAAGATGGCGGCTCCGTCAAGGAAATCAAGGCTGAGGTCTACAGCCTGTAGTTATTTGTTCTGAATTACTGTGACTCCGTCTCGGGCATCGACCTCGATGACGGAGTCTTTGCGTATGCGGCCCTCCAGAATCTCGCGGGCGAGCTTGTTCACCAGCTCGCGCTGTATGAGCCTCTTCACAGGGCGGGCGCCGTATTCAGGATCGTAGCCGTTCTCCACCATATCGTCCTCGAAGGCCTTGGTGAAGCGCAGGTCCACGTTGTCCTCGGCAAGCTTGCCGCGCAGGATCTCCATCTGTATGCGCACGATCTCGCGTATGTTGTCCTTGGTCAGGGCGTCGAATACCACGATCTCGTCTATACGGTTGAGGAATTCCGGCCTCATCCTCATCCTCAGCTCCTCCTCGCGGAGGTTGCTGGTCATGATCAAGATGGTGTTCTTGAAGTCTACGGTGCGTCCCTTGTTGTCCGTGAGACGGCCGTCGTCAAGCACCTGCAGGAGTATGTTGAAGACGTCCGGATGCGCTTTCTCGATCTCGTCCAGCAGCACCACTGAGTAAGGCTTGCGGCGCACGGCCTCTGTCAGCTGACCTCCCTCATCGTAGCCCACGTATCCCGGAGGCGCGCCCACAAGGCGGCTGACGGTGTGGCTTTCCTGGTATTCGCTCATATCGATACGTGTCATCATGGTCTCGTCGTTGAAGAGGAACTCGGCCAGAGCCTTTGCAAGCTCCGTCTTACCCACGCCGGTGGTTCCCAGGAAGAGGAATGAGCCTATTGGGCGGTGTTCGTTGCTCAGGCCGGCGCGGCTGCGGCGTACGGCGTCGGATACTGCGCCTATGGCCTTGTCCTGGCCTACGACCCTCTTGTGCAGCTCCTCCTCCATGCGCAGGAGCTTCTCCTTCTCGCTCTCGAGCATCCTGTTCACAGGTATTCCTGTCCAGCGCGCCACAACCTCGGCAATGTCCCCGGGGGTAACGCTTTCCGTGATGATGGGGTCCTTGATGGCGGCCTGCTGGGCGGTGAGTTCCTCGATGCGCTTCTGGGCTGCGGCCATGCGTCCGTATCTGAGCTCGGCAACCTTGCCGTAGTCGCCGTTGCGCTCGGCTATTGCGGCGTCCCTTTTGAGGTCCTCGATCTCCTGGCGGCGGTTGTTCAGCTCGGTCACTATGCCTTTTTCTTCGTCCCAGCGCTTCGTGAGTGCGTCGCGCTCGGCCTTGGCATCGGCAAGTTCCTTGTCTATCTTCTCGCTCTTGAGAGAGGTTCCCTCGCGCTTGATTGCCTCCTTTTCGATCTCTAACTGGCGTATGCGGGCGTTGAGGTCGTCTATAGGCTCAGGCACTGAGTTCATCTCCAGACGCAGCTTTGACGCAGCCTCATCCACGAGGTCTATGGCCTTGTCCGGCAGGAAGCGGTTGTTGATGTAGCGGTGGCTGAGGTTGACGGCCGCTATGAGGGCGTCGTCCTCTATGCTCACGCGGTGGTGGTTCTCATATTTCTCCTTGAGTCCGCGCAGGATGGCGATGCTCTCCGCCGGGCTCGGCTCGTCCACCATGACCTTCTGGAAACGGCGTTCCAGGGCCTTGTCCTGCTCGAAGTACTTCTGGTACTCGTCCAGGGTGGTGCTGCCTATGGTGCGCAGCTCGCCCCTGGCCAGTGCAGGCTTGAGGATGTTTGAGGCATCCATGGCACCGCTCGAGCGTCCCGCGCCCACGAGCGTGTGAATCTCATCTATGAAGAGGATGATCTCTCCGTCTGAGTCCACGACCTCCTTCACCACGCCCTTGAGGCGCTCCTCGAATTCGCCCTGATACTTGGCGCCCGCGATGAGCGCACCCATGTCGAGGGAGAAGACCTTGCGGTCCTTGAGGTTCTCCGGAACCTGTCCGTTAACTATCTTGGCTGCAATGCCTTCTGATATCGCTGTCTTTCCGACTCCCGGTTCACCCACCAGGATAGGGTTGTTCTTGGTTCTGCGTGAAAGGATCTGCAGAACACGCCTTATTTCGTCATCACGGCCAATGACCGGATCGAGTTTGCCTTTAGCTGCGGCCTCATTGAGGTCCAGGGCGTATTTGCTTAAGAATTCGTACTTTTTGTTTTCCATAATCTTAATCTCCTTTGCCTTGAACCGGACAAATTATATTCCACTGACAAAATGTCAG
>JAGHUW010000158.1 GCA_018064625.1 Candidatus Cryptobacteroides equifaecalis
CCGTACACATATACTATGAGAGGGTATTTCTTCGAAGGGTCAAAGCCGAGAGGCTTGTAGAGGCGGTAATAGTTGTCTGTAATGCCGTCGGCAGCCTTCACCGTACCGAGTTCCATCTCGCACTGAGCGTATTCGGAAAGAGGGTCGCTGAAACGCTGGAGTTCCTCTGCAAGGCTTCCGTCCGCATTGCGGAGCTCCACAGCACCGGGGTCGTTGAAGGATGACCAGCGGTCGATGAATGCGCTGCAGTCAGGCTTCATGCTCACGGAGTGCCAGCCCTCGGTCTGAGTAAGCCTCTGAGGCTTTCCAGGGCGCTTCGGGTTCTTCACGCTCATGCGCATCAGATGATTCTCCACAGGGGAGAATTCGGCAGTGGTATAATAGAGCCACTGGCCGTCGTTTGCCACATATTCCACATCGGCATCCACCTTGGTCAGACGCCTCACGTTGCCCAGAGTATCGCAGAGATAGAGATTCATGTAGGAATCCCTGTTGTTCGTGCGGTAGATGAAGTTCCAGCTGCCCTTTATGAAGCGTACCGGGTCCTGGGGCTCCACCCAGGCCATGTTCTCCTCCTCGAGTACGGTACGCACGAAGGCGCCGTTGTCTGAGCGGTACATGTTAAGGCGCATGTGATGCTGGGCGCGGTCAAGGACATGGATGAAGATATACTTGTCGTCCGGACTCCAGCTGATGTTGGTAAGATATCTCTCCTCATCGAAGTCTGTCACGTCCATGGTGCTGAGTATGTTCCCCTCCCTGTCTATGACGCATAGGGAAACCAGCTCGGAGGGCATGCCGTTCATAGGATATCTTATGTTCCTTAGGCTGCCAGTCCTGGTATTGATGTCGAGCAGAGGGAACTGGCTCACACGGCTCTCGTCAAGCCTGTACACTGCAGCCCTGTCCCCGGAATTGGAAGGGAAAATGCCGTTACGTATGCCGAACTCGTTTCTTGACACCGAGGTTCCGTAGCTTACGGCCTCAGCGTCCGGCTTTGGCATAACGAACTGAGGGGCAGGATGTTCCTCCTTCTCCCAGAGCATGCGTCCGCTGCGCGGATAGAGTTTGCCATTGAGGTTGGCATCATACATTGAAAGCATCCGCCCCTGAGGGTTGGATGCCGGATGAACGGAGATGACTCCGCTCAGGATAAGTGTCAGAATAAAGCTCATGACTAGGCCTCGTCCGGGACAATAGGTATTACGGTCTCGACCTTTTCCTGATTGTTGACTGAAACTATCTCGTCAACAACGTATTTCTGCATGCCTCTCCATGGAAGCATGCCCCTGTATTCCTTGTAATGGAGCTCAACGTTCTTGCCGCTGCAACGCATAAGTTCCTTTGCAACCTCCTCATTGACTACCGAGAACTCGAACTCGTTGGACTGAAGGCTTCCGGTACCCTTGGCTCCCTTGAATCCTGTCTGGATAAGCCTTCCCTCATAGGTCTTCCATACCCAGCCCTTGTAAACAATCTGGTTGAGTTCACCAGCCTTCACACCTGAGCCGAATACAAAATAGAACTTGAAGTAAACGAACACTGCACCGGCAATAAGAACCAGCGCAAGCACCCATGCTAAAACCTTGGATTTCACAGCTATAGAAATTATTTATTTGTAATACTCGTAGAATTTCGCAATTGATTCCATTCCACCGAAGAACTGCTTCAGCAGATAGCTCTCATTAGGGGAATGGATGGTATCCCTCTCAAGGCCGAAGCCCATGAGAAGCGGGTCTATGCCCAGGATCTTCTGCACCTCGGCCAGAACGGCGATGCTGCCGCCGCCACGTGCAGGAACCGGCTCGATGCCGTAAACCTCGGCAATCGCGCGGGAAGCTGCCTTGTAGGCATCGGACCCTATAGGAATGAGGAATCCGTCTCCGCCCTCGAATGCCGTGACTTTCACTTTCACGTATTTTGGAGCGATGCTCCTGAAATGCTTCGCAAAGAGCTCCGTGATCTCCGAGCCGAGCTGATTAGGCACGAGTCTCATGGAAATCTTCGCATGCGCCTCTGACGGAAGGACAGTCTTGGCGCCCTCGGAGGTGTAACCTCCCCAGATACCGCACACATCAAGGCACGGCCTGATGCCTATGCGCTCGGAAGTGGTGTATCCCGTTTCTCCACGAACCTCCTCGATGCCCAGGAAGTCCTTGAACTCCTGCATGTCGAAAGGCGCGCGTGCGAGCATGTCCCTGTCTTCGCGGGACAGCTCTACCACCTTGTCGTAGAAACCAGGGACGGTCACGCGACCGTTCTTGTCGATAAGGGTGGCTATCATCTCGCAGAGAACCGTGATAGGGTTTGCCACGGCTCCGCCGTAATGGCCGGAATGGAGGTCCTTGTTAGGTCCCGTCACATCCACCTGAAGATAAGCCATTCCGCGCATTCCACAGTTGATGGAAGGCACGGACTCGCTCATCATCGTGGTGTCCGACACAAGGCAGATGTCTGCGGAGAGCAGCTCCTTGTGGTCTCTTATCCAATCCGGAAGTGAAGGGCTTCCGATCTCCTCCTCTCCCTCGAAGATGAACTTCACGTTGTGGGTGAGCTTGCCGCTGCGCAGCAGGTACTCGAAAGCCTTGATGTGCATGAACAGCTGCCCCTTGTCATCATTGGCACCCCTACCCCAGATGGCCCCGTCATGAATCTGGGGCTCGAATGGGTCTGAATGCCATTTCTCAAGGGGTTCAGCCGGCTGCACGTCATAATGTCCATAGACGAGAACTGTCTTGAAAGAAGGGTCTACAATCTTCTGACCGAAGACAACGGGATTGCCCTTGGTCTCATAGAGGCCCGCCTCATCGGCACCGGCCTCGAACAGGAGCTCGATAAGACGCTCCGCACATTTTATCATGTCTCCCTTGTGCTCAGCCCTGGCGCTCACGGAAGGAATCCTGAGCAGGCTGAACAATTCTTCAAAGAATCTGTCTTTGTTCTCGTCTATGTACTTTTTCATAAGAGTTTCTTCTTGAGATTCACGATCATGTCCTCAGTCATCGAATCGAGGTCGTAAGATGGTGTCCAGCCCCACTCCTCACGGGCGCAGCTGTCATCCATCCTGTTTGGCCATGAATCGGCGATAGCCTGACGGACAGGGTCGAATTCATAGCGCATCTTGAAATCAGGATAATGCTTCCTGATGGCTGCGGCGATGATCTCCGGATCGAAGCTCATCGAAGCGATGTTGAATGAATTGCGGTGAACAAGTTTTGATGGGTCTGCATTCATGATGTCGATGGCTGCCTTGAGGGCATCCGGCATGTACATCATGTCCATATATGTTCCCTTTGCTATAGGGCAGACGAACTCCTCGCCCTTCACTGCGGCATAGTAGATCTCCACAGCATAGTCTGTGGTACCGCCACCAGGAAGAGTGGTGTAGGAGATGAGTCCTGGGAAACGTACGGAGCGTGTATCGACCCCGAATTTATGATAATAATAGTCACTCAGCAACTCTGTGGCGACCTTGGTGACTCCATACATGGAAGTAGGGCGCTGAACGGTGTCCTGTGGTGTATTGTCCCTAGGTGTGCTTGGGCCGAAGGATCCGATTGAGGAAGGGGTAAACACTGCACAGTGCTTCTCCCTTGCCACCTCAAGGATGTTGATCAGTCCATTCATCTGTATGTCCCAGGCCTTGAGCGGGAAACGCTCGGCCGTGGCGGAAAGGAGGGCGGCAAGATTGTAGATGGTATCTATCTGATACTTATCCACAATCTCTGCTATCTGCTTTCCATTGCATACGTCAACAACCTCTGCGGGGCCGCTGGTGAGGAGCTCGCCCTTAGGCTCAGCCCCGGGAATGTATCCGGCAACTACTGTAGAGCCCGCCACCTCGCGGCGGATCTTCATTGTCAGTTCAGAACCTATCTGACCTGTAGAACCGATTACAAGAACGTTTTTCATTACTTCAATTCGCGGAACTTGGAAACTGATATCTTGGTTGATTTCAGGGTGATGATCTCCTTGACGGCAGCGAATACCTTCTGGTCCTCTACCTGCTCTACGAGACGGTCAACCTGCTTCTGATCCTGAAGCATGTTCACTGCAGCCTCCTTGATGAGGTCAGCAGGCACATTGCTCAGGCCATACATTGCATACTGGTATGACACGAAAGCCTCTGCAGCCTCCTGAACGTCCTTCTCGCTTATCTCAAGCTTGAATTCCTTCATGAGATAGCCGCGGACGAGCTGCCACTTGAAGTCCTCTGCAAAAGCACCGAATTCCTTCTCGATATCCTCCTTGGTGAACTTGCCCTGGTTGGCAACGAAGAGCCATCTCTTGAGGAATGCCTCAGGAAGCTCGATGCCGGCCTTCTGTACATAGAAGCTGCGGATATCCTTGCTGAGTCTCCAATCCGCCTCGCTCTTGTACTGCTCCTTCATGCGCTCGGTAACTTCCTTCTCGATGTCCTCCTCAGACTTCTCTTCCTTCTTCTCCTCGTAGTACTTCTTCATGCTCTCGATCATCTCTGCCTTGTCCTTTGCAGCGATGGTAACGCTGTATGAAGGAACTTCGTCAGCCTTCTCGACTGCCACCTTCACCTCTGGAGAAACAGCGAGATCGAACACGAAGTTGAAGTCAGCACCCTCAGTCCAGCTTACCTCAGGCTGGTTCTCAGATGAAAGAGGCTCTCCGAGGATATGGAGATTGTTTCCTGTGATGTACTCGTCAAGTCCCTTTGAAACGGACTCGTTGACAGCCTCAACAAGACACTGCTCACCGTAAACCCTCTTGATAAGGGATGCAGGCACCATACCCTTGCGGAATCCCTTGAACTCCGCAGTGCGGCGGCGCTCTGAAAGTTTCTTCTTCTCAGCCTCTGCGTAATCAGCAGCAGCGATGTCGATAGTGAGCTCAATGTTGAGTGCGTCGATTTTCTTGTCTGTAAGTTTCATAAATGTATTATTGTTTTATCTATTGATTTTTCTCTTTGGGTAAGCTATCCTTTCATGATAGATCTGCGCGAGGTAAGCCTTCAGTTCAGCCTTCACCACACCCAGTTCACTGATGGAAATCTCTGCCTCGTCGAACTGGCCTGCGCGCATCTTTGCAGCGACTATGTCCTCTATGAAGCGTGAGAACGACTCGGCACTGTGGTCCTTGAGGGTCCTGGATGCAGCCTCCACGGTATCACAGAGCATGAGGATGACCTGTTCCTTGGACACAGGACGCTTGCCGCTGTACTGGAAATCCTTCATATCGGCAGGGTCTCCTCCGTCATTGAGGAATTTGTTGTAGAAGAATGATGCCACGGATGTTCCGTGATGTGTGAGTATGAAGTCTGACACCTTTTCAGGCAGACCGTTCTTCTGGGCCATCTCATATCCGTCTGTCACATGCCTGATAATGTCTGCGGCACTCTGCTTTGGTGTAAGACCTGAGTGGTATTTCTTGTCCTCATCCTTGCTGAGAAGGGATTCGTTCTCAACGAAGCACAGAGGATTGTTCATCTTGCCTATGTCGTGATACAGAGCACCTGCCCTCACGAGGTTAGGATTCGCATCTATGGCTCGGGCAACGGCATCCGCCATGTTCATGACCTGGAGCGAATGCTGGAATGTTCCCGGAGCCTTCTTCTCAAGATCCCTGATGAGAGGATTGGACGTATCGCAGAGCTCGATGAGCCTGGAGGTTGACACAAGATTGAACAACTTCTCGAAAAGGTAGATCAGAGGATATCCGAGAACGGAAAGGAATGATGCCGTGAAAAGGCTCATTATCACCCTTGGAAGACTGGCACTGGTATATGACAGCAGATAGAATGCAACGTATACCAGCAGAAGTACGGAGAAGGTGATGAGTGCGGAGATAAACTGCTTCCATCCCTTGCTGAGGAAATTGAAGCTGTAGATCGAAACCGCACCGGCAATCATGTTCATAACGAAAAGTACCACCCCCTCATCGGCGAAGATGAGCAGAGGCAGCAGCGTGCACATATATACCGGAAGTATAAGCCTCGGTCTGAAGAAGGCATGCAGATACAGCGCAGCCAATGTGAAAGGCACCATATAAAGCATGTCTTCGCGCAGACGCAGAATGATAAGGGTTGCCAGGGCGAAGATGAGGTAAACGAGCAGGATGTAATAGAGCCTCTTGTCCGTAAGTATGTGCGGCTTCGTGAAATAGATCACGAAGAAGAGGATGAACACCATGCCGGCCGCCATCAGTATGTTCGCAAACCACAGGAAGAAACGTGGTTTGTCATAGCCGAGGGTCGCCTCATACTCGGACTTGTACGAATCCAGGATCTGGGCTATCTCTGCTGTGACCAGCTCTCCCTCAGACACTATCGGCTGACCTACCCTCACGTAACCCTGGGTCGGGGAAACGGCGGAGACAGCCTCCGCATTGATGAGGTCCGTAGTCTGGGCGTCGAAGCTCAAATTCGGTTCGATGAGGTCCAGCAGGGCATTTGCCGCTATGATGGAGTCCAGCTGAGGTGAGGAAGGGAGCATCCTGCGGAAAGCCGCACGCGCATCCGAAAGCTCATATACCTCGGCGGAAGGGACCTTCTGGGCCCTCTTTCCCCTTTGTATATATATGACATCGGAAGCAAGCTGACCGTCCTGCACACGCAGACCCTGGTCGGCAACGACTCCCCTGCCGTAGATGACATTCATGGCCTCGAGCACCTCGGACCTGTACTGACCAAGGTCCATCTGCTCAGCCCTGTTCAGGTTGGCCTGTTCGGTCTGATCGTATATCCTGTAATAAGGGATGGCATTGTAGCTTGCGAAGTAGCGTTCCTGGTCCAGCTGTTCCGCAGTCTTGAGGATAGGAAAATCGAACTGGGCGAAGAGCGTCTCGTACTTCCAAGGCTTGCCTTTCGCATACTCATAGTTGAATTTCGCACTCCTCGGGAGGAAGAACACGAGAATCATCGCGGTGAGCGCAAACGGTATGAATATGCGAAGGCGGGTCTTCATCTAATATTATTTGATGGTCATTGCTGCGACGTCGTCTCCGTCATAGACGCCGGCGTCGAGCTTGGCCTTGATTTCCTTGAATGCGTTGAGTGTGTACTCAACATCCTCCATGGTATGAGCCGCGGTGGAAACGATGCGGAAGATGACCATTCCCTTAGGGATAACCGGATATACCACAACTGAGCAGAATACCTTATAGTTCTCACGCAGATCCATAGCCATCTTTGTAGCCTGGCTTACACCACCCTTGATCATAACAGGGGTAACGCAGGCCTCTGCCTCGCCAATGTCGAAGCCCATGTCCACGAATCCCTTCTGGATAGCGCGGGTGATTTCCCAGCACTTTCTGCGCTGCTCATCACCTACAGGGCTGTCTATGAGTTCCATACGCTTGATGTTGCCTATCACGAAAGGCATAGGCATGCTCTTGGCATACATCTGTGAGCGGAGGTTTGACTTGAGGTACTTGATGATTGCCTTTGGACCGGCAACGAAACCTCCGATGGAAGCCATTGACTTCGCGAAAGCGGCGATATAGATATCGATTCCGTCCATGACATCGAAATGCTCGGATGTACCGCGTCCGTGAGGGCCGAGAAGTCCGAATCCGTGAGCATCGTCGATGAGGATGCGGAACTTGTGCTTTTTCTTGAGGGCAACAATCTCATCAAGCTTTCCGAGCGCTCCGGTCATGCCGTAAACACCCTCGGTGATGAGAAGCACGCCACCGCCGTTCGCATCAGCCTCTGCGCAGGCCCTTGCAAGGACCTTGTCGCAATCTGCAATGTTGTTGTGGCGATACTTGTACTTGCTGCCTATATGAAGGCGGATACCGTCAAGGAGGCAGGCATGGCACTCTGCATCATAGACAATCACATCGTGACGTGCAGTAAGTGCATCTATGGTAGAGACGATTCCCTGATATCCGAAGTTGAAGAGGAATGCGTCTTCCTTCTTCTCGAACTTTGCGAACATCTGCTCGAGCTTCTCGTGAAGTCTCGAGTTTCCGGACATGGTCCTGGCTCCCATAGGGTATGCGAGTCCGTACTGGGCGGCACCTTCAGCATCTGCCTTGCGAACCTCAGGATGGTTGGCGAGGCCAAGATAGTTGTTGAGACTCCAGTTGAGAACCTCCTTTCCGTTAAATATCATGTGAGGACCGAGCTCTCCTTCGAGACGAGGGAAGAAATAATATCCGTAAGCCTGGTCGAAATACTGTCCGATTGGACCACCTGAATCCTTTTCGATTCTGTCAAAAATATCCAACATTGTTTCTGAATTGATTAAGCGTCAATATTTGCGTAATGAGCGTTCTCCTCGATGAACTGCCTGCGTGGCGGTACGTCGTCTCCCATGAGCATGGAGAAGGTACGCTCTGCCTGAGCTGCATTCTCGATTGTGATCTGGCGGAGACGGCGACGGCTCGGGTCCATTGTGGTATCCCAGAGCTGCTCGTCGGACATCTCACCAAGACCTTTGTAGCGCTGCACGGTATAACCCTTGTCAGAGCCCTTTCCGAGGCGGAGAGCCGCCTCCTCGCGCTGCTCCTCTGTCCAGCAGTAGACTTCCTCCTTGCCCTTCTTCACGAGGTAGAGAGGTGGGGTTGCGAGATATACGTATCCGTTCTCGATGAGGTCGCGCATGTAGCGGAAGAAGAAGGTGAGGATGAGGCAGGCGATGTGGGAACCGTCCACATCGGCATCGGTCATGATCACAACCTTGTGGTAGCGGAGCTTGCTGAGGTCCATATGCTTCTCTCCGGTCTCGTCCTCCTGTGCCACGGTGACACCGAGGGCGGTGTAGATATTCTGGATCTCCTGGCTGTCGAACGCCCTGTCGCCTGCGGCCTTCTCCACGTTGAGAATCTTACCTCTCAGAGGCAGGATGGCCTGGGTGCGGCGGTCGCGGCCCTGCTTTGCGGTACCGCCTGCGGAATCTCCCTCGACGAGGAAGAGCTCGCAGAGTTCAGGATTCTTCTCAGAGCAGTCGGCAAGCTTTCCAGGCATGCCCACGCCTCCCAGTGGGATCTTCCTCTGGATGTTTTCGCGTGCCTTGCGGGCAGCGGTACGTGCGGTTGCGGCGAGGATGATCTTCTCTACAACGGTGCGGCCCACCTTAGGATTCTCCTCAAGGAAGATGTCCATGGCGGCTGCCGTTGCCTGTGACACGGCCGATGTGGCCTCAGGGTTGCCGAGCTTGGTCTTGGTCTGACCCTCGAACTGAGGCTCTGCCACCTTAACAGACACCACTGCTGTGAGACCCTCGAGGAAGTCGCCCTGCTTGAGTTCGTCTCCCTTGTACTTCTCCAGCATCTTGTTCCTGTCCGCATAGTTCTTGAGCGAACGGGTAAGACCCATCTTGAAGCCCTGGAGGTGGGTACCACCCTCGATGGTGTTGATGTTGTTGACGTATGAGTATATCTTCTCGGAATAGCCTGTGTTGTACTGAAGGGCTATGTCGATAGGGATTATCTTGTCTGATGATACGCAGATAGGGTTAGGGGTAAGCTTCTCCGCACCCGCATCGAGATAGTCGATGAACTCCTCGAGGCCCTTCTCGGAGTAGAACTCCTCGCTGCGCTTCACCTTGCGGCCCGTAGCCTTGGACTCACCTGTCTCCGGGTCCTTCACGAACTCGTCAACCTCCTCGCGGAGGTCTGTGAGCCTGATGTGTATTCCCTTGTTCAGGAAAGCAAGCTCACGGAGCCTTGCGGCCAGAGTGTCATACTTGTAGACCTGGGTCTGGGAGAAAATCTCAGCATCCGGATGGAAGGTGATGATGGTACCGTGGTCGCTGCACTCGCCTGTAACCTCCACAGGTCCAAGCGGCTTGCCCTTTGAATACCTCTGCATGAAGATCTTTCCCTCACGGTGAACCTCTGCGATGAGAAGGTCTGAAAGGGCATTCACGCAGGATACACCCACACCGTGGAGACCTCCGGATACCTTGTAGCTGTTCTTGCTGAACTTACCTCCGGCGTGAAGGACGGTGAGGACGACCTCGAGGGCTGACCTGTGCTCCTTCTCATGCATTCCGGTAGGGATACCTCGACCGTTATCCTCCACGCGTATCGAGTTGTCCTCGAGTATGCGCACGTCAACGGTGTCACAGAATCCTGCCATGGCCTCATCGATGGAGTTGTCCACAACCTCATAGACGAGGTGATGGAGACCTCTCTCGCCAATGTCACCGATATACATCGAAGGGCGCTTGCGGACTGCCTCCAGTCCCTCAAGCACCTGAATACTGTTCGCGGAATACTGCTCTTCCGCCTGCTTTATCTCGTCTTGTTCAATCATAATCTGTCCTAAAAAAACAATCTTACAAAGATAGCAAAAATATTAGAATATCACGCTGATTCCAAGGGTGCCGTAAGGGCCCTTCTCAACAAAGCCCGGCACTCTCTGTATCTTCATGCAGGCAAGGTTTCCGCCCTTTGCCCAAAGGCCGAAACTGCGGTTCAGACGGTAGTGGAAGTTCACCCCGAGGTCTGCGTATGCAGGGATATCCTCAACCCCAGGCATGCCGAAGGCGCTGCGCTTTGTGCGTCCCTCTACGGAAACACCCGCACGTATGCGTCTGAGCCATTTATAGTCGAAACTGAAGGATCCGGAAGCAAGTGCAGGGGCGAAGCCCATCGCAAGCTCGGAGGCGGCAACGGTTATGTCAGTGTCAAGAAGCACGCTTACATGTTCCGACTCCCAGCTCATGTCCACGTTTGCATAGGCCGCATTGAGATCGCAGGCGGCATATCCGGCCTTGGTGTTCCCGGCGGAAAGCGTCTCGAAAAGACGTCCTCCCCAACTCGCGAAACCGCCCTTTATCTTGTACTGGAAGAAGTTGCCGATGTGGCCGTCAAGACCTATGAAGGCGTTCATCTTCTCCCTGTCCACATGGGTCATGTCCTGCATCCAAAGGTAGTCGAAGCGGTGATTCGCCGTCTTGAGGTCGTAGTAGGTCAGCAGCTGCTGTCCGCCCGAGAAGCCTGCATACAGATAATGGGAACCCCTGGCGAACTGCACGCCGACCTCCGCCTTCGGAGAAATGGTGAGAGCCGAGGAATAATCTATCCTCGCGCCGAGATCCGCATGGAAGTGACCCGGCAGCAGCATGATATGAGGTGTCACTGCGGCAAGGAAGCTTGTGGACGGCGAATAGCCGGACTCGAGGTCGACCTTGGCATCGAAATCAACCAGAATGCGGTACCTGTTCCTGAAGACCGGACCGGCACTGCCGTGGAAGTCGATGATATGCCCAAGGCGCGATCCGTCAGCCACATCGGCAGCCGATGAGCTTGCGAAACGGTAGCCCAGATTGAAATCATAGTAGAAGAACGAGCCTTCCCTCAAGGACTTGGCCCTCAGTTTCG
>JAGHUW010000045.1 GCA_018064625.1 Candidatus Cryptobacteroides equifaecalis
CTTACCGCCACCCATGAGGGAGACTTCGAGATCAAGGGAGTCACCTCAGGAAAGATACACCTCAAGAAGGGTCAGTCATGGGAGACATCGGCCATCCCTGCAAAGGACCTTGCCGACCATAGTGCCGATGACGACGTGCTGAAGATTGCCACCTTCAACAATCAGTACGAGAACAAATGGCATCCGTGGAGCGGGCGCCGGGACCGCGTGTATGCCATGCTCGCAAAGGAGAGATTCGACGTTGTGGGCATGCAGGAGCCATTCTGGAACCAGGTCAAGGACATGTCCGAGACTTTGAAGGATTACGGATGGGTGGGTAATTCCACTGATGGAAAGATAGAGGACGGATACTGGCATTACAATCCTATCTTCTACAGGAAAGACCGTGTGGAACTGCTCGAGTGGGGAAGTTTCTGGTTTTCTCCGACCCCGGAGGTACCTTCTTCAAAGGGTTGGGATACGCATACTTCCAGGTTCTGTGTCTGGGCTCATTTCAGAGACCTCAGGAGCGGAAGGGATTTCTTCCACTTCAACGCCCATTATGACCATAGGGGAGAGACCGCAAGGCAGGAGAGCTCGAAGCTCATCATGAAGAAGGTCAGGGAACTTGCCGGAGACAGGCCTGTATTCATCACAGGTGACTTCAATACCTATGAGAACACCCCTGCATACAATATCATACTTCGTGAGGGAATGATTGATTCGTTTGCTGATGCTCCTGTGCGTGAGAATGTGGGAATAGAGTCATGGAATGACTGGAAACCGCTCAAGTATTGCGGAAAGGCTTCAAACTTCGATCATCTTTTCATCTCTCCCGGCACTCATGCCCTGTCCTGGAGACTGATAACGGACAAGTATGACGGAGACTATCCTTCAGACCATTTCCCTATAACCGTATTATGGAAATACTAAGTTAATCTTATATGAAAAAAACCGCTTTAACCTCAATGCTCGTGATGCTGACGGCGTTCAGCATCTCTGCTGGAGCCAAAGACTACTATGCGGCAGACTTTGGCGCCAAGGCCGACGGTACCACGCTGAACTCAGCCTCCATACAGGCTGCTGTGGACTTCATCTCCGCAAATGGAGGAGGACGTCTGGTGTTCACCCCTGGAAACTGGGTGACAGGAACCGTCTATCTCAAATCGGATGTCACCCTTCATTTGGAAGCAGGTGCGACCATTCTCGGTTCCACCAATCCATGGGATTACGTGAAGGATTCCTACATAGGCTGGACCTCCATGTTCTTTGCCCTCAGGCAGAAGAACATAGGCATCACAGGTCAGGGAACCATCAACGGACGTGGCTTCGAGACCGCAAACCACATGGTGGAGTACATTCACAGAGGTCTTTTCAACGACCCTCTCAAGCTTGACCGCCCGAACGAGGTGAACCGCCCGCAGAACATCTATTTCCGCGAGTGTGACAATGTCACAATCAAGAACATCACCCTCAGGGACCCGGCAAGCTGGAATGAGACCTACGATCAGTGCCACAACGTGTATGTGGACGGAATCATCGTGGACAGCAAGTCATATTGGAACAATGACGGTATAGATATCGTGGACTGCGAGGATGTTGTGATACGCAACTGCTACATCGATGCGGCGGACGACATCTACTGCTTCAAGTCCCATTCAGCAAATCACATGTGCAAAAATGTGCTGCTTGAGAACTGCGTAGGCCGTTCAAGCGCCAACGGCGTAAAGTTCGGAACAGTATCAAAGGGTGGGTTCAAGGACTTTGTGATCCGTAATATCACAGTCTTCGACACCTACCGTTCTGCAGTGACCTTCGCCGGTGTTGACGGCGGAATTGTGGAGAATATCCTTGTAGATGGAATCAGGAGCATCCATACGGGAAACGTTATATTCCTGCGCACAGGCAAGAGATGGGGCAGGGAGAATACCTCCCAGATGAAGAACATCATCATCAGAAATGTCTATGCCGAGGTCCCTATGGACAAACCGGATGCAAACTACAACTATGAAGGACCTATCGAGGACCTTCCAAGAAACATCTCTCCGTGCATCATATACGGAACTCCGGGACAGGAGATAGAGAACGTTGTGATGGAGAACATGGAGATAGTGATGCCGGGAGCCGGCAATCCTCTCTATGCATTCAGGGGAACCTCCGAGGAGGAACTTGCTTCCATCCCTGAGATGACTGATGTATATCCTGAGTTCTCACAGTGGAAGGAGCTCCCTGCGTGGGCGTTCTTCCTCAAGCATGCCAAAGGCATAACCATGAGGAACATCACATTCAAAGCCCTTGAAAAGGATTATCGTCCGGCAATTGTGACGGATGATGTCCAGGGAATCAAGTTCGAGGAAGTAAGATTCTTAGAGCCTGAATCCGAGGGCAAGACCCAGATAGTTACAAACAAATCAACGATAGAATGAAAAAATTAATCTCAATCGCCCTTGCCCTGGTTGTAAGTGCATCTGCAGTTTCCGCAAAGGATTACTATGCAGCAGACTTCGGCGCCAAGGCCGACGGCATCACCCTCAGCACAGCGGCCATTCAGGCTGCCATCGATTATGTCAGTGAGAATGGAGGCGGACGCGTGGTCCTCACCCCTGGAAACTGGCTTTGCGGTTCAATCTACCTCAAGAATGACGTTACCCTTCATCTCGAGGCCGGTGCAACCCTTCTCGGCTCTCTCAATGCCTGGGACTACATCCGTGACCCTTATGCAAACTGGACTGCGTTCGTGCTCTCCATCAAGCAGAATAACATAGGCATCACCGGAGAGGGAACAATTGACGGACGCGGATTCGACGTTGCCAACTGCATGGTTCAGTACGTTCACCGCGGACTTTTCAACGACCCTCTCAAACTTGACCGCGTTCAGGAGTCAAACCGTCCGGAGGACATACACTTCCGCGAGTGCAAGAACGTGACCATCAAGGGTGTGACCATCAAGAACCCTGCATGCTGGACCCAGCAGTACGATATGTGCGACAACCTTCTCATCGAGGGAATCACCGTCGACGCAAAGTGCTACTGGAACAACGACGGACTTGATGTTGTGGACTGTACAAATGTCGTTGTACGCGACTGCTACATCGATTCATCGGATGACTCATACTGCTTCAAGAGCCACAACAAGAACGGTGTGAGCGAGAACATTCTCGTGGAGAACTGCGTGGGCCGTTCAAGTGCGAACGGAATCAAGTTCGGCACAATGACCCATGGCAAATTCAAGCACTTCGTGTTCAGGAACATGACCATCTTCGACACCTACCGCTCAGCAATCACCGTTGCAAGCGTTGACGGCGGTACCGTTGAGGACGTGGTAGTTGACGGACTCCGCAGCATCCATACAGGCAACCCTATCTTCATCCGCCTCGCAAGCCGCAACAGGCACGAGGTTACCCCTTGCCTCAAGGACATCGTCATCCGCAACGTATATGCAGAGGTTCCTTTTGACAAGGCGGATGCCGGATACAACTACGAGGGACCTATCGAGGACCTTCCTCGCAACGTCTGCGCCAGCAGCATACTCGGTGTTCCCGGCCTCAGGATCGAGAACGTGCTTCTTGAGAACGTTGAGATAGTATATCCGGGAAAGGCCAACGAGAAGTATGCATTCCGTGGCTGCACCCCTGAGGATCTTGCCAAGATCCCTGAGCTCGAGAGGTCATATCCTGAGTTCTCCAATTGGAAGGAGCTTCCTGCATGGGGCCTCTATGTGCGTCACACAGACGGTCTCGTGATGAAGAATGTCACACTCAGGGTCGAGGACAAGGACTACCGCCCATGCATTGTCACAGACGACGTGAACGGATTCAAGATGGAGGATGTGAACATCATCCAGAAGGATGCCGAAGGCAAGCAGCAGATTGTAAAGAACAACACCAAAGAGTAAACTACCATGAAAAAAGCAATTATCATCATATTGTCGGCTCTGATCTCGCTCCAGAGTTTCGCTACAGATTATATGGCTACCGTATGGGGAGTCAAGAGCGACGGAACAACAGACAATACAGCCAGCATCCAGCGCGCCATCGACCATATCAGCGCCAACGGCGGCGGTACCCTCACCTTCTACGTGGGACGCTATCTTTCCGGAGCAATACAGCTCAAGGACAACGTGACTCTCCGCTTTGCCGAGGGTGCGGTTCTCGTGGGTTCGACCAACATCTACGCTTACAAGGGTGCACCTGCCCTCATCTGGGCCAAGGATTGCAAGAACGTGGCAGTGATCGGCAATGGTGTGCTTGAGGGCCGCGCAGCAGCTCTCGAGGCTCAGGCTGCAGACCAGAAGTCAAAGGGTTATATCGCCGAGGTTGTTCTTCCTGCCCTCATCAGCATGGAGAACTGCACAGGATCGAAGGTTGAGGATGTCAAGCTTTATGACAGCGCAGCCCCTACAGCCCTCGTAAAGTCCGGAGATGTCTCTGTAAATGGTGTGTATGTTTACAAGAACGGCACAGTGACAACCCCTGCAGGAAAGAAAGTTAAAGTTATTAAGTAAGAAACGATGAAAACACTCAAATACATACTTGCAGTTGCTGCATCGCTCGCAGTTCTGCCTCTTTCAGCCAAGGATTACTACGCTTCCACCTTCGGAATCAAGTCCAACGGTACAACCATGAACACCACTTCCATCCAGAAGGCTATCGACTTCATCAGCGAGGAGGGTGGCGGAAAGCTCATCTTCAAGGTCGGACGTTACCTGACCGGAACCATCGAGCTCAAGGACAACGTTACCATCGAGCTCAGCGAGGGTGCAGTTCTCGTGGGCTCGACCAATCCGTATGACTACAGACAGGCACGCAGCGAGATGGGACTCATCATCGCATACCAGGCAAAGAACTGCGGAATCATAGGTCGCGGCGTCATCGACGGACAGGGCCGTGAGCTTGCCAACAACTTCCTCGGTCAGATTGCCAACGGAATCATCAAGGACCCTCTCGGACTCGG
>JAGHUW010000125.1 GCA_018064625.1 Candidatus Cryptobacteroides equifaecalis
TTGAACTTGGCTCCGGCCTTCTGCACCTTGTCCATTGAGAATGCCTCCACCAGCTCCTGCATGCAGAAGATCTCGCGGTCGTTGCCAGGGTTCCATCCCAGCATTGCGAGCATGTTCACGAAGGCCTCGGGGAAGTATCCGTCCTCGCGGTAGCCGTGGGACATCTCGCCCTCGGCATTCACCCACTTCAGAGGGAACACAGGGAATCCCATCTTGTCACCGTCGCGCTTGGAGAGCTTACCGTTGCCCACAGGCTTCAGCAGCAGTGAAAGGTGTGCGAAGCGAGGCTGGCTATCCTCCCAGCCGAAGGCCTTGTAGAGGAGGTAGTGCAGAGGCAGTGACGGCAGCCACTCCTCTCCGCGTATCACCTCCGTGATCTCCATGAGGTGGTCGTCGACTATATTTGCGAGATGATAGGTAGGCAGCTCGTCGGCGCGCTTCCAGAGCACCTTGTCGTCAAGGGTGGAGGTATTGACCTCGATGTGGCCGCGGATCAGGTCGTCCATGGCGACCACGGTGTCCTCCGGCATCTTGAAGCGTACGGTCCAGTCGCTGCGCTCCTTGAGCAGTCGTGCCACTTCATCCTCCGGGAGGGTGAGGGAGTTGCGCAGACCCTTGCGGGTGCTGTAATTGTAGGTGAAGGTCTTGCCCTCAGCCTCAGCTTCGGCACGGGCCTTCTCAAGCTCCTCTGCCGTGTCGAAGGCGTAGTAGGCGTTGCCCGATGCCACGAGCTGCTCTGCGTACTTGCGGTAAATGCTGCGGCGCTGGCTCTGGCGGTAAGGTGCGTGAGGATGCCTCTCGGAAGCTGTCTCCACAACCTTGCCGTTCTCGTCCACGCCTTCGTCCGGAATGATTCCGCACCAGCGGAGAGCCTCGATGATGTACTCCTCCGCTCCCGGAACGAAGCGGTGTGAGTCGGTGTCCTCGATACGGATGATGAAATCACCTCCGTTCTGCTTAGCGTACAGATAGTTGTACAATGCCGTGCGCACACCTCCCATGTGGAGAGGTCCGGTAGGGGACGGCGCGAATCTTACTCTGGTTCTTCTCATTTCTTTCTTCTTATTGCTGGTGTGTTCTCAAGTTCCGCGAGGGTGAAGCTGCGTGTGTCTGCAAGCACGGGGATATTGTCCTCGTCGAACTTGAATGAACAGACATTTTTCTGGTTGTATCCTATGTGCTCGCCGGTAGGGTTCTCATAAAGTGAAATGCCGTCCCTGCTGGCCACGAGCTCCTTGTTATAGACAAAGTCCCTGTCTATCATGATGTAGTCTCCCATGTTGCTCACAGGACCCACAACGTCGAGGAACTTCAGTCCGGTCACGATGGATGTAATGTGTATGGTGTCTCCTGCATTCGGGTCCTCATCGTAGATGAGTCCGCGCTTGAAGTTGTTGGCCCCGCCGGTGTACTCGGCTATCTTCTCGTTGATGAGTGACATGTCGTCCATGGTGAGACCCTGCTCGTTCTTTCCGTAGGTGATGTTCACCAGGACGTTCTTCGCCGTCTTGAGGTCAAAGTCGTTGAGCAGAGGGGACTTGAAGGCGGCTTCCAGAGCCTGGTCTATCCTGTCCGGGCCGCTGCCGCTGCCGTAGCCCATGAGGGCCATGCCACTATCCTTCATCATGGCCTTCACATCCTCGAAGTCCACATTGATGTAACCGTCCTTCTGGATGATCTCTATGATGCCTCGCACAGCTGTGGCAAGCACCTCGTCCGCCTTCGGGAAGGCCTCGTGTATGAGCAGCTGACCGTAGTGCTCGTAGAGCTTCTCGTTGTTTATGATGAGCAGGGAATCCACGTTCTTCTCAAGCTCGTGAACTCCGTCCACTGCGCGCGAAAGCGCTTTGTCTCCCTCGTTGCGGAAAGGAAGCGTCACCACGCCCACGGTGAGTATGCCGCGGTCCTTGGCTGCCTTGGCTATCACAGGGGCGGCTCCTGTTCCGGTACCGCCACCCATTCCGGCGGTGATGAAAAGCATCTTGGTGTTTGCGGAGAACACGATTTTCTCAATCTCCTGCTGACTGTCAAGAGCGGCGTTGCGACCCTTGATAGGGTCGGTTCCGGCACCAAGTCCCTGGCCCATCTGTATCTTTGTAGGGACGGGACTGCTCTTCAATGCCATGGAGTCTGTATTGCAGACCACGAAACTGCAGCCTTTGATACCCTCCTTATACATGTTGTTGACTGCGTTGCAGCCACCTCCACCAACTCCGAGGACTTTGATTATCTCATCTGATGGCACCCAGTTGCTGGGTGTGAAATCTACATTTGCTTCTTCAAACATAATCCTGCCTCCTTTATTTCAAATCGTCAAACAGACCGCCTATGGCGTCTTCCATCTTGTTCACCACCTTCTCCACCTTTATGCTGAAAAGGCTGGTCTTCTTTGTCCTGGTCTTCTTCTCCTTCTCAGGCTTTATGATATCTGTATCATCGTCTGTGAAGAGGGTTCCCTCAGCTGGCTGGGCCTGCTCGGACCCGGCAGCCTCAGGCTGTACTGCCGCATTCAGCTCGCCTGTGCAGTTGAGCAGTTCATTGTGGGCTGCATTGAGTATCAGTCCGACGGATGCGGTAGCTGAGGTCTCGAATATTCCCGGGCAGTCATCGGCCACTATCAGCCCCTTCCTGGCATAGCCCTGGCGCACGCTGTAGCCGGAGACTTCCTTCAGCATGATGGTGGCGTTTGCCATGTTGGCGCAGCCTCCCGTGAGGACTATTCCCTTGCGAAGCTTGTCCGCGAAGCCGCTTTCCTGGATGAGGTAAAGCACTGCCTCGAAGATCTCCCTTGTCCTGGCGGTAATAATCTCTGAGAGATATTTTACTGACAGATGCTCGTATGTGCCTGTCTCATTGTCGTTTATCTGGAGTATCTTCTCTGTCATGGACTGAAGCTTGTCCGGCATGCAGGCACCGTAAGCGAGCTTGATGTTCTCTGCGAGCTCGGTCTTGAATCCGCACTCGTTCTTGATGTCGTCCGTGATGCTCCTGCCCGCGAACTGGAGAGAACCGTACCAGCGCAGTATCCTGTCCTTATAGATGCTCACGGAGGTCACTCCGGCACCCATCTCTATCAGGGCAACACCGTTGTCCTTCTCCTCGTCGGTCAGCACTGCACCTGCCACGGCGTGAGGTGCGAACACCTTGTCAGCCGGTGCTATACCTATCTCATTGAGCATTATGTCTATGTTGCCGGAAGCCTTCTTTGCGCCGACAAATACCTTGAAGTTGCCCGTGAGCGTGTCTGCAGGCGATCCCACTACGTCATTCTCATTCTGCTGCACAAGCTCGTCGGCTGAGAAATACTGGGCAACCGCGCCGTAGATCTCCTCCTTGCTCTCGTCGTTGAGAGGGTAGGACTCCATGGCCATGCTCTTCAGCATGGATATCTCCTCTTTTGTGATGCAGCTGTTCGGATTGCTCCTCTGCACTGTGGCATTGGCACTTTCCTGGCGTACGTTATGACGCGGAAGGCCCACCACAATCTGGCTGAACTTCATCTTCAGCTCATCCTCTGCGGCATTCACCGCTGTCCTCAGCGCATCGGAAGCCCTCTTGGGATTGAAAACGCTGCCGTATTTGATACCGTCAGACGGGCTTTCCTTATAGTAGATGACCTGAATATCCCTTCCCAAGACCTTGGCCACGCAGATGGCTATCTTGGAACTTCCCAGGTCGGCTGTAGCTACATATCTTTCCTGCATACTATCTGATTGTTATATTTCACACTTATACTTTTATAATCCTTTTCGGCCTGCGGTTTTATGCGGCCGTAATACTTGCCTATCTTGCCAAACTTCTCCTCGAAGTTGTCAGGTTTCCCAAGGATTATCTGCTCAGGACCCATTGAAGTCAGTATTACCAGGTCGCCGTTCGCATCTATGCGTGTGGAGCTTATCCTGTTCCTCCATTCCTTGCTCTTGCTTACGAAGCTGTTGTATTCCAGCATGTTTCTCAGCCATTTCCTGTCTTCTTCGCGCGGAGCCTCTCCCTTGAAACCCTTGCTGACCTTGACCGGAATGTTGCCGCTGACATACGGTACCGGGGCGGTGTAGCTGCGGTGCAGAGGGAAGATGAAGCCGGAGTCGTCGATGTAGAAGCCGCTTTCCGCGTCGCCGAAGCGCATCGCAGGAAGCCTCTGGCTGACGCTCACGTGCAGCACCCCCTTCCCGTCGGTCCAGGCCTGGCAGCCGCTGATGGAGCTTCGGGCCGAGAGGAGGCTTTCGATGTCGGCAAGGCGAATGCTGTCCAGACGCTCCCCGATGATGCCGGGGTATTTCTCGTCGAGGTAAGACCTTACTTCCTTTGCGGTCACGAACTTGAGGCTGTCCACCATGCTTATCTCTATCGAGTTGCAGGTGAGCAGCTTCCTCTCGCTGTGCGAGCAGCTGAGCAGCACCCCGAGGAGAACCGCCAGCAGCAGTGCTGACGCAGCTGAAAGTATGTATCTTACCTTTGCCTTCATTTAAATCCTTTTCTCAAGCATCTCCGTTATAGGGGCGATGAACCTGTCTATGTTGCCTGCGCCGAAGCTGCAGAGCACGTCTATGTCCTTGTCTGCTTCCAAAACTCCCATGAGCTCTTCCTTGCTGATGAGCAGCTTCTCAGCGCAGCTGACGTCCTTGAAGATGATGTCCGATGTAACCCCCGGGATAGGCTCCTCACGGGCAGGGTAGATGTCCAGAAGGATGAGCTTGTCCAACAGGCTCAGGGCCTCGGCGAACTCCGGCGCAAAGTCTCTCGTCCTTGTGTAGAGGTGAGGCTGGAATATGCCGGTGATCTTCCTTCCCGGGAAGATGCTCTTTATCGAGCTGATGGCGCTGGCGAGCTCCGCCGGATGATGGGCATAGTCGTCGATGTAGGTGAGGGAAGGGGTGTTCAGATGGACGTCCAACCTTCTCTGTGCGCCAAGGTAGCTTCCCATGGCATGCCTTATCTTCTGCCCGTCAACTCCGTAGCAGAGGCAGATTGCTGCAGCTGCAACACTGTTCTCCACGTTCACCATTCCCAGCACACCGAGCTTGATGTCGTTCAATGTGCCGCCAGGGTAGCGCAGGTCGTAGGTGTAGTGCCCGTCCTGGCCGAGCCTGATGTTCTCTGCGTGGAAATCCGCATTCTCGTCAGTGGCGTCATATGTATATACCCTTGCGCTGAGTTCCATCCTGTTGAGCGGAAGGTTCTTCTTTATTATGAGGGTCTCGCTGACCTGGCTGGCGAACATATGGAATGCCTCGTGCACATGCTCCAGGTCGCCGTAAATGTCAAGATGGTCTGCATCCATTGCAGTGATGGCTGCTATGGCCGGATGGAGCTGGAGGAAGGAACGGTCGAACTCATCAGCCTCCGCAACCACGGTAGGGTTCTGGCTCATGAGCATGTTGGTGCCGTAGTTCTTCGAGATACCCCCGAGGAAGGCCGAACAGCCCATTCCCGAGTCTGTGAGTATGTGTGCCACCAGGGTGGAAGTGGTTGTCTTTCCGTGGGTTCCTGCGACTGCAAGGCATGTCTGGCCTGTGCTTATCTCCCCAAGGGCGAGTGAGCGCTTCACAACCCTGTAACCCTTGCTCTGCACGTACTTAAGCTCTTCAAGGCTTGCTGGCACAGCCGGGGTGTAGATAACGAGGGTATTTGCAGTATCCTCCGGAACAAGATCCGGCCTGTCCTCGTAGTGTACGGCTATCCCTTCCTGCTCAAGTTTTGCAGTGAGCTCGGACGGAGTCTTGTCGTATCCGCTCACGTTCAGTCCCTTGAACTTGAAGTAACGTGCTATCGCACTCATCCCTATGCCGCCTATGCCTATGAAATAGACGTTTTCCCAGTTATTGCTCATATCAGTCTGTAAACTTCTTCAACTATTGTTCCTGCAGCATCCGGTTTTGCCAGCTGCAGTGCATTCTTTCCCATGCTCTCGAGCCTTGCCTCGTCATCTATCAGCCCGGTTGCGACCTTCATCAGCTCGGCTGGGGCGTCTGCATCACGCACGAGCACCGCTGCGTCCTTGCGTACAAGCGCCATCGCGTTGTGGGTCTGATGGTCCTCCGCCACGTTGGGGGACGGAACAAATATAGCCGCTTTGCCGCAGGCGCAGATCTCAGACACCGATGAAGCACCGGACCTTGATATCAGAAGGTCGGCCGAGGCATATGCAAGGTCCATCCTTCCAATGAAGTCCGTGTGATGGATGAAAGGCAGCTCCCTTCCCGCCATGAATTCATCCACTCCTTTCTTATAGTACTTTCCGCACTGCCACAGCACCTCCAGTTTTTCTCCGCCAGGGCATCCTGCCTCTATCCAGGCCTTCATGGAACGGTTGAGTGTGCCGCTGCCCAGACTTCCGCCTATGATGAGCAGATGCTTCTTTTCCGGGTTGAGGCCATAGAACTCAATGCCTTGCCTGCGATCTTCCTCAGAATAAGGGTGCATTTCCTTGCGTATCGGATTGCCGCTGAACTTTATCTTGTCTGCCGGGAAGAACTTCTCCATGCCTTCGTAGGCCACGCAGATGCTGCTCACCTTGCTGCCGAGCATCCTGTTTGTCATTCCCGCGAAGCCGTTCTGCTCCTGGATAAGACATGGGATACCTTTCTTTGCAGCCATCCAGAGCAGGGGAGCGCTGGCATATCCGCCCACACCTATCGCTATGTCCGGTTTGAAGGAGTCTATCAGCTTGCCTGCCATCCTGAGACTCTTGAGCAGCTTGAACGGAACCTTCACGTTATTGACTATATTCTTCCATGTAAGCTGCCTCTGAAGGCCTGCAATTGGCAGACCCACGATCCTGTAGCCGGCCGCAGGCACTTTCTCCATCTCCATCCTTCCATCCGCGCCTACGAACAGAATCTCCGTCTCCGGGTTTACCTCCCTGAGCTTGTTTGCAATGGAAACGGCCGGGAATATGTGCCCGCCTGTGCCACCTCCGCTTATTATTGCGCGTATCTTCTTATATGTCATATTCTTCCAATTCTTCAAGGTCCTGGAGTCTTGCTCCCACATCCTCATGCATCTCCATGAGCGGCTCTGCCATGAGAGTCTCCTTCTCTATCCTTCTTGCTGCAATCCTGCTGAAGGAGAGAATCACTCCGAAGGCGCCGCAGAAGCATAGGAAGGCAAAGTTTCCGTGGCTGATCAGAGGCAGTGTCTGGCCCGTCATCGGCCCTATCTCAGTGTTCACGCACATGTGCAGGAAGGCCTGTCCGCTGATGAGCAGCGTGAGTCCCGCCACGCACAGGGCCGCGTAGAGGTCATTGCCGCAGTTTCTGGCAATCAGAGCTCCTCTTGCCATAAGGGAGACATACAATATGAGAACCAGCAGTCCTCCAACAAAGCCGTATTCCTCTATTATGAAGCTGTACATGTAATCCTCCGAGATGTCCGGAACCACATACCTCTGCGTGCTCTGCCCCGGGCCTTTGCCAATCAGACCGCCCTCCTTGATGGCAATCTTTGCGCTGACCGGCTGGCGTATCTTGTCCAGGGCGGTCTGCCTCTCCTTCCTGTCTGTGCTGTTGAGGTATATTTCCTCCCAGTCCTTGTCGCTGACTCGGTTCATGAAGGTTCCTACGCGCTGCATGTATTTGCCGTCGCTCAACTTGTAGATGCCGTAGCTTCCTATGGCCAGAATCAGCACTGAGGCAGCCAGAATGGACAGTTCCTTGAGGTTGCCTCCTCCAAGCAGGATGACCATGAACATGATGCCACCTATGAATATTGCCGACGAGTTGCTTCCCGGAAGAATCAGCGCCGTGGTAATGAGGAAAGGCCCGTATATGTAGAGAATCTTCTGCCAGATGACTTCCTTAGGCCCCTTGAGCTCTCCCTTCTTCAGCGCGTCCACTGCCCAGGACAGGTACATGACCATCATTATCTTCACGGCTTCGAAAACGTGCAGCTGCTGCCCCTTGATGGAAAGGATTCGTCTTGCACCGTTCAGGGATATCGATTTTATGAAACCGGTGTCTATCTTGGATACCAGCAGCACCAGCAGCACCAGCGATGCAAGAAAACCGTATTTGGAGAGGTTCCTGAAGAAATTCACGCTCTTGATATTGTAGCACACAAGTATCAGCCCCAGTCCCATGAAGACTGTGGTGAACTGGCTTTTCACCAGGTCTATTCTGGTCTCTCCCTCCTTAAGCAGCCTGGATGTTGATGAGAACATGCATACGATGGACACCAGGATCAGCATCAGTACGATGATCCATACCACCTTGTCCCCTTCCAGGTGCTCCACGAAGTTCCAGAGCGTCTTTTTCTTCTTGCTTTCAGCCATTACAGATGTCTTACCGCTTCCTTGAACTGTTTTCCTCTATCCTCATATGATTTGAAGAGGTCGAAGCTTGCACAGCAAGGGCTGAGGAGAACCACGTCTCCGCCCTCGGCAAACTCGGCCGCCTTCTGCACAGCCTCTTCGGCAGACAGGGTGTCGGCTATCATGTCGCTGCCCACCATGCCCTCGAAGGCTGCGTGTATCTTGCTGTTGTCCACACCTAAGCAGACTATAGCCTTGACCTTGCTCTTCACAACCTCGTTGAGGATGCTGTAGTCATTGCCCTTGTCCTTTCCGCCCACGATCCATACTACAGGACGGCTCTGGCACTCCAGGGCGTACCATGCGGAATCCACGTTGGTTGCCTTGGAATCGTTGATGTAAAGCACGTCGCCCACGCTGAGCACCGGCTCAAGCCTGTGCTCTATAGGCTCGAAGCTCTTGAGACCCATGCGGATGACCTCGTCCGAGATGCCGCTGGCCTTCGCAGCGAGTGCTGCCGCCATGGAGTTGTAAACATTGTGCTTTCCGCCGAGGGCCAGCTCCTTGAGGAAGATCTCGCTCTCTTCCGGTCCATAGCGCATCACGATCTTGTCTCCCTTCAGGAAGGCACCCTGCTCCACTTCCTTCTCCTGTGAGAAAGGAAGCATCTTGGCCTGCATCACTATCTTGCTCAGATGCGTGATGGTGATTGCGTCGTCCGAGTCGAAGATGAAGCAATCCTCAGGGCGGAGGTTCTGCACTATGCGGAACTTGGCCTTTACGTAGTTCTCCATCTTGTGGTCATAACGGTCCAGATGGTCTGGGGTTATGTTGGTGATTATTGCGATGTCCGGACGGAACTCGTATGCATCGTCAAGCTGGAAACTGCTGATTTCCAGTACGTAGTAGTCGTGCTTTTCGGTGGCTACCTGCATTGCGTAGCTCTTTCCTATGTTGCCGCCCAGGCCCACGTTCAGACCGGCCTCCTTCAGAAGGAAATGGATGAGGGAGGTGGTGGTGGTCTTTCCGTTGGATCCGGTTATGCATATCTTCTTCGCGCTGTCGTAGCGTGAGGCGAACTCGATCTCCGAGATGATATGCGTACCCTGCTCACGCAGGGCCTTTACCATAGGGGCGGTGGACGGGATGCCCGGGCTCTTCACAACCTCGTCTGCGTTGAGGATAAGTTCCGCGCTGTGTCCTCCCTGCTCGAACGGGATGTCCCATTTGCGCAGAGTGTCCACATAATCCTGCCTTATGTTCCCCATGTCTGAGAGGAACACATCGAAACCTTTGACCTTTGCGAGCACTGCAGCACCTACGCCGCTTTCTGCTCCACCTAAAACTACAAGTCTTGACATTTTCAGTCTATCGTATTTTCATTATTGCAAGTGTACTTACTCCCAGAAGCATGGAGACTATGATGAACCTTGTCACTATCCTCGGCTCCGGTATTCCCTTCTTCTGGTAGTGGTGATGGAGAGGGGCCATGAGGAAGACCCTGCGTCCTTCACCGTATTTCTTCTTCGTGTATTTGAAGTAATATCTCTGAATCAGCACCGAAGCGCTCTCTGCGAGGAAAATGCCGCAAAGAAGAGGCAGAAGGAGTTCCTTGCGGATGAGCACTGCGCTCACGCCTATCACTCCACCTATGGTGAGGCTTCCGGTATCTCCCATGAAAACCTGCGCAGGGAAGGTGTTGTACCAGAGGAAGCCCACGAGTGCACCCACGAAGGCGGCCATATATACCGCGACTTCGTCCGTGCCCGGGATGTGCATGATATTGAGGTACTTGGCATCAAGGACGTCGCCGCTGAGCCATGCCATGATGGCTATCACTATACCCACTACGGTGGAAACGCCCGTCGAGAGGCCGTCCATGCCGTCCGTGAGGTTGGCTCCGTTGGAGCATGACAGGATCACAAGTATGATCATTATCATGTAGATTGCCCAGGTGCAATATACTCCCATCTGTCCCTTGAAAGGGGAGAGCCATGAATAGTCGAACTCATGGGCCTTCACGAATGGGATTGTTGTCACTATCTGGTCCGTGTGTATCGCAGGGCTGAAGCACATCATGAGGGCTATGAAAAGGCCCAGGACAAGCTGGAGAAGGAGCTTCGTCCTCTCACTCATTCCTTCCTTGTTGTGCTTGAAGACCTTGATGTAGTCATCAGCGAAGCCCATTCCTCCGCACCAGAGCGTGGTTATGAGCAGGAGCTGTACGTAGATGTTCCTGAGGTCGCACACGATCAGGGCGGATACTACAACGGAGAGGATTATGATGATGCCACCCATGGTAGGGGTGCCTTTCTTCTCCATCTGTCCCTGCAGACCCAGGTCCCTGATGGTTTCGCCGATCTGTTTTTTCTGGAGCCAGCCTATGATGCGTCTTCCGGCAACCAGAGCAATGATTATGCTCAGGGCTGCGGCAAGTGCGGCCTTGAAGGAGACATAATCCATCAATCTCATTCCCGGGAAATGTATCCCCATATCTTTCAACCAGTCAAAAAGCAGCTGTAACATATTCTATTCCATGTTTCTGAAGACTTCTTCAACAATTTCCCTCTCATCGAAATGTGTCTTCTCCGTTCCGATGATCTGATAAGTCTCGTGACCCTTTCCTGCAAGCAGAATGGTCGCGTCCTGAGGCGCGAACATTATGGCTGCGCGTATAGCCTCCCTTCTGTCCGCAATGCTCACACATCTGGCCTTGCCGCTTGCGCTGAGGCCGTCCATGATCTCCTTCATGATGTCCTCGGTCTTCTCCGTGCGGGAGTTGTCCGAGGTGACCACTATCCTGTCCGCCAGCTTCTCCGCCACCTGCGCCATCTCCGGACGCTTGCTGCGGTCGCGGTCTCCGCCACAGCCGAACAGGCAGATGAGCTGCCTCTCCGGGGCCACGTCGCGCAGGGTCTTCAGCACGTTCTCGAGGGCGTCCGGCGTATGCGCGTAGTCTATGACGACGCAGATTCCCTTCGGCCCGCTGATGGTCTCAAGCCTTCCCGGCGCGGTCCTGAGATTGGAAAGCGCGAGCAGCGCCTCCTCCTGAGGCACGCCGAGTTCCAGTGCGGTGGTGTATATGGCGAGGGCGTTGTAGGCGTTGTGCGCGCCCACGAGCCTGATCCAGGTCTCCACGCCGTCGATTCTGAGCAGCATGCCCTCGAAGCTCTCCTCCAGGATGCGGCAGTTGTGGTCCGCGGCGCCCTTGCATGAGTAGCGCACGATACGGGCCGATGTATTCTGCACCATCACCTCCCCGTTCCTGTCGTCGACGTTGGTGATTGCCACGGCCTGCTTCGGAAGCATGTCGAAGAAGAGCTTCTTGCATCTTATGTACTCCGCAAAGGTTCCGTGGTAGTCGAGGTGGTCGTGGGTCAGGTTAGAGAAGATTCCTAGCTTGAACTCCAGCCCGGCAATCCTTTCCTGTTCCACGCCTATCGAGCTGACTTCCATGAAGCAGTACTCGCAGCCTGCGTCCACCATCTCCCTGAGCAGGGCGTTGATGGTGATGGGGTCTGCCGTGGTGTTGGCGGTCTCGCTCCTGCGGGTGCCCACGTAATTCGCTATAGTGGAAAGCAGGCCGCATTCGTAGCCTAAGCTGCGGAACATGTTGTAAAGCAGGGTCACCGTGGTGGTCTTGCCGTTGGTTCCTGTGATTCCCACAAGCTTTATGTCTCCGGACGGGTGTCCGTAGTATTCGTCGGCCATCATCGCCAGACCGTGTCTGTCTGTGGAGACAACGTCGGCGGCGCCGGCCTCAAGTGCTGCGGCGGCGTAATCGTTGCCGTCGGCCCTTGTGCCCTTCACTGCAATGAAAAGGCAGCCCGGAGTGACTTTGCGTGAGTCGCTCGTTATCGCCGGATATGTCTTTATGTCTCTCATTTCTCTATTCCCTTTCTCCAGTATGGGTCAATTACACTGAGCCTGTCAACCACTGCCTTGACTGCTATGGCCGGGATTCCGCCTCCCTGGAAGCTGGTGTGTGTAGGTTTTGAATATATTGTACAGATTATGCTGTACTGAGGGTCTTCTGAAGGGAAAAAACCCACGAAGGTTCCCTGATACTTCCTTCTTCCGGCAGCGTCTGCATATTTTCCGTTCTCGAAGGTCGCGAAGGATGTTCCTGTCTTTCCGGCCACGCTGCTCTTTGCGTCCTTGAGTCTGCGTGCCGTTCCCTCCTCGGTCACGGCCCTCAGGGCGCGTGTGAGGGTGTCGGCGACGGACCTCTTGCATATGGATGCGTTCAGCACAGACGGTCCCTTTCTTTCCACGAC
>JAGHUW010000107.1 GCA_018064625.1 Candidatus Cryptobacteroides equifaecalis
GGCAGCACCACGAGGGAAGCCACAGCCATTCCCGAGAGGGATCCCATAGGGTTGAACGCCTGTGCGAGGTTGAGACGCCTGGTGGCGTTCTCCTTGCTTCCAAGTGACAGGATGTAAGGGTTTGCCGTAGTCTCGAGGAAAGCGAGGCCGAAGGTGAGGATGTAAAGTGAGAAGCAGAAGAAGGTGAAGCTCTGGAAGGATGCGGCAGGTATGCACAGGAAAGCTCCCACGGCATACAGGGCAAGTCCAGAAGGATACCCCTCTTGTAACTGTACTTTCTTATGAAGAGGGCGGCGGGAACAGCCATGGTGGCGTAACCGCCGTAGAAGGCGAACTGAATGAGTGAAGCCTTGGTGGCCGACAGTTCCATCACTGTCTGGAACGCAGCCACCATAGGATTCGTGATATCATTCGCAAATCCCCATAACGCGAAAAGCGAGGTTATGAGGATGAAAGGAACCAGATAGTTTCTCTCAACCAGCTTCATACGATCTATTTGTAGATAGGTCCGAAGTTGGCGCAAGCGCGGTAGTCAGCTCCCTCCTTGTCCATGCCGAAGGCGTTCCATGCGGCAGGGCGGAAGATGTCCTTGTCTGCAACGTTATGCATGCAGACAGGGATGCGGAGCATTGAAGCGAGAGTTATCATATCGGCACCGATATGTCCGTGAGCGATGGCACCGTGGTTAGCACCCCAGTTATTCATGACGCTGTAAACATCCTTGAAAGCATCCTTCGAAGGGTCGGTGCGAGGAGCGAACCAGGTGGTAGGCCAGGTCTTGTCTGTACGCATGTCGAGTGTGTGGTGAACGTCGGCAGGAAGCTCCACGCTCCATCCCTCGGCGATTTGGAGGACAGGTCCGAGGCCTGCAACCATGTTCAGACGGAACATCGTCATAGGCATGCCGCCCTTGGTGAGGAAGTGTGAGGAGTAGCCGCCGCCGCGGAAGTAGTCGCGGTCTGCAGGCATCCACTGGGTTGCTGCGAGGCATGCCTCAGCGTCGGCCTGGGTCATGTTCCAAGGCTCCTTCATGGTAGGCTTGCCCTCTGCGTCTGTCATGGCGCCGGTGGCGTCGAGTGTGGTTGCACCTGAGTTGATGAGGTGGATGAAGCCGTTTGCTGCGCCGCCCTCGGCATCCCAGCCCGTGACGCGCTTCACAGCCTCAGGGCTCCAGTAGGTACGAACGTCGGAGAACATCACGCCCTTGTTTGTAAGGAGGTGTCCGAAGAGCATGGAGATACCGTTGAGGAAGTCGTTCTCGGTTGCGAGAACCTTGGCCTCACGGATTCCGTTCCAGTCGTATGAGGAGCACATGAGCGACTCAGGGAAGTCGAAGTTAGGCTTGTAGTCTGTCCACTGGCGCTGACCCTGCACACCTCCGCAGATTGCGTTGTGGCCGAGAGCCTCTTCCTTGTAGCCCAGCTCGAGGAGCTTAGGGTTGCCTTCCATGAGGTCGCGGATGATCATATAGTTCTTCACAGTGAACTCCCAGTCGGCATCCTTCTCCTCACGGTTCTTGCCCTTGCCCTTGCCGTTGAAGGTAGTCATAGGGGTGCCAGGGAAGAGAGGACGGTCCTCGTTGTAGTCGTAGCCCTCGTTGGTCTTGCAGTACTTCTCGACCCACTCCATGGCCTTCTTGAACTCCTCATGGTCGTAGATGCCGAAATCGACTCTGCGGAGAATCTCCACGAGCTCGACGTACTCTGTACGCATTCCCAGGTAGTTCTGGAGGAAGTCTGCGTCCACGATGGAACCGGCTATACCCATGCAGGTGTTACCCATGCTGAGGTAGCTCTTTCCACGCATTGTGGCCACGGCCTGAGCGGCACGTGCCCAGCGGAGTATCTTCTCTGCAACGTCTGCAGGGATGGTATTGTCGTCAAGGTCCTGAACATCATGACCGTAAATTCCGAATGCAGGAAGACCCTTCTGTGCATGTGCTGCGAGAACGGCTGCAAGATAAACGGCACCCGGACGCTCTGTTCCGTTGAATCCCCATACGGCCTTTGGCCAGTGCGGGTTCATGTCCATGGTCTCGGATCCGTAGCACCAGCATGAGGTGACGCTGATTGTAGCGCCCACACCCTCACGCTCGAACTTCTCCTGGCATGCGGCAGCCTCTGCCACACGGCCGATCGTGCTGTCTGCAATGACGCACTCTACCGGAGATCCGTCTCCGTTGCGAAGATTTCCTGAAATAAGCTCTGCAACTGCCTTTGCGAGGTTCATTGTCTTTTCCTCGAGGCTCTCTCTCACACCGCCCTGACGACCATCGATCGTAGGACGTATACCGATTTTCGGATATTTGCTCATAATGTATTGATTAATAGTATGGTTATTCTGGTTTATATGAATCCTTGAGGGAAACTGTCTTATTGAATACAGGATGCTCAGGGGTGCTGTCCTTGTCCTTGATATAGTATCCTGTCCTCTCGAACTGGACTGCGATTCCGGACTCGTCGTCTATCATTGCAGGCTCGGCGTAGCCCTTGCCTATGATAAGGGACTCCGGATTGAGGAAGTCCTTGTAATCCTTGTCCTCCGGAACCTGACTCATGTCTGCGAGGGTGAAGAGGCGGTCGTAGTTGCGGAGCTCCACCTCGCGGGCGTGCTCGCAGCTTACCCAGTGTATTGTACCCTTGACAGAGCGCCACTCCCCTCCTCCCGGGCGGGTTGAAGGGTCATAGGTACACTTAAGCTCGACAATCTCGCCGTTCTCGTCCTTGATGACCTCCTCGCACTTGATGATGTAGGTGTACTTGAGACGCACCTCTCCATCCGGCTTGAGGCGGAAGAATTTCTTAGGCGCATCCTCCATGAAGTCTGCACGCTCTATGAGAAGCTCGCCGGTGAAAGGAACCTTGCGGCTTGCTCCCTCAGGCTCAGCCGGGTTGAGCGGGCAGTCGAACCACTCCACCTGACCTGCAGGCCAGTTGGTGATTGTCACCTTCACAGGGTCCTGCACCACCATGTACCTGTTGGCACGGGCATTGAGGTCCTGGCGCACGCACCACTCCAGGAGCTGGATGTCCATGAGCTGGTCGCGCTTGCTCACACCGATCTTCTCGCAGAACATCTTAAGGGACTCGGCTGTGTAGCCGCGTCTGCGCACACCGCAGAGTGTAGGCATACGCGGGTCGTCCCAGCCTGCAACAAGGCCCTTCTGCACGAGCTCGAGGAGCTTGCGCTTGGACATGAGGGTATATGTGAGATTGAGTCTTGCAAACTCGTACTGATGCGAAGGATAGATGCCCAGGGTCTGGATGAACCAGTCGTAGAGAGGGCGGTGGACGTCGAACTCCAGGGTACAGATGGAGTGTGTGATGTTCTCTATGGAGTCGCACTGACCATGGGTGTAGTCATACATAGGGTAGATGCACCACTTGTCTCCGGTGCGGTGATGTGAGGCATGCTTGATGCGGTAGAGGATAGGGTCACGGAACATCATGTTAGGGTGTGCCATGTCTATCTTGGCGCGGAGCACCTTCTCTCCGTCGGCATACTTGCCTGCCTTCATGTCTCGGAACAGCTGGAGGTTCTCCTCCACGCTGCGGTTGCGGCACGGGCTGTCCGTACCCGGGGTCTCCACGGTGCCGCGTCCTGCGCGCATCTCCTCCTGGGTCTGGTCATCAACGTAGGCAAGGCCCCTTCTGATAAGATCCTCGGCCCATTCGTAGAGCTGGTCGAAGTAATCAGATGCGTAGCACTCCTTCTCCCACTGGAAGCCGAGCCACTTGATGTCCTCCTTGATGGAATCGACGTACTCAACGTCTTCCTTCACAGGGTTGGTATCATCATATCTGAGGTTGGTCTTTCCGCCATATTTCATAGCAAGACCGAAATTGATGCAAAGGGATTTGGCGTGGCCAAGATGAAGATACCCGTTAGGTTCTGGCGGAAAACGGGTAAGAATGGACGACACCTTGCCGGACTTGAGATCATCCTCTATGATCTCCTCGAGGAAATTGAGTTTCTTGACTTCTTCTTCCATATACAAAAAAATTTGTGCTTTGCACGCCCTCTTGGCGCATAAAGCACAAATTTAATAACTTTTACACTAAATCCAACGGCTATTTCGCCTTGTCTTCGATAACTTCTGCAGTATATCCGAGTTTCTTGATGGCCTCGACGAGCTTGCCCACGTCGGTCTTCTTTGGATTGTAGGTGATTGTGACCTTCTTGGAAGGCACATCGATCTTGAGATCCTCCACGCCCTTCTCGAAGGCGATGTTGTCCTGAACCTTAGCAGCGCAGTTCTTGCAGTGGATGTTTGTCTGTACCTCGGCAATCCTGAGTTCAGCCTTAGGCTTTGCGGCAGACAGCACGAACACGGATGCCATCAGCGCCACGATAATTGTGATAAACTTCTTCATAAACTATGCTTTTTTCCAAATTGTCACTCTGATTCCGGCATAAGCCCTTATTCCCATTATAGGTCCCCAGATACAGCTTGCATCGAAGCTGCTGCTGAAAGGATTTGCGGCGTTTATGATAGGTGAAGGCTGACGGAAGTTCGTAAGATTCTCTCCTCCCACATATATGTCAAATCCCTTGAATCGTCTCGTAACCTGGGCATAGAGCAGAGGATAGACAGGAGTGTATCCGCTCTCATAGAGCTTCTTTCCGTTCACGTCCATATCCTTCATGAAATCCCATACCCTGCACGGACCGTTCACCGAGGCGGTGAAATCGAAGGTCCATTTGTTCATCCTGGTGGCATACTGGAGGTTCAGCACGCCCTTGTAGAGGCTGGTCATAGGCTTGACGTCGTCACTCTGGAACTGTGTGCTCTGATGGGCGTCCGTGTAGCGGCCGGTCAGAGTCAAGGTGAAGCCGCGGAAAGGCTCTGTGGAGAAGTCCAGCTGGACGTTGTTGGTGTATGAGTAGGCGTTGCTGCCAAGCTCGGAAAGGGTCTTGAAGTATATTCTGTCCGCACTGTTCTCCACGAGCATCTGCTCGGTGAAGCGTGTGCCGAAGTAGTCGAGGCTGAGGTAGGTCTTGCCGCTCTCGTCGAAAGGCATGTACCAGGTGGCATTGCCCCCGAAGGTCCAGGAGTCCTCAAGCGGATGCGAGAGCACGTCGCCCTCGAGAACCTTGCCTGTGGACAGTACGCCGATATTGTCCACTAAAGGGGTGCTGTACCTGATGCCGCGGCCGCCGTTGGCGCGGAACACCCAGGCATCGGCCGGAGCATACTTGAGGGTAAGCCTCGGGCTGACGCGTGCGCCGCCGAGGTTGTACCAGTCCCCGCGCAGTCCCACTATGGCGGAGAAGCGCTCATCCTTGTGGAAGGTATACTCTCCGAACAGGCCGGCATCGCTCATCACCGTGTGCGTCGGCTTTGCGAAATTGCACCAGCCCTCGTTGTAGATGTCCAGCATCTCGCTGGCGCCGAGGGTGAAGTGGTGGACGTCGCTGTCCTGGTTCTGGTACAGGAGGTTGGCGAAGACGCTGTGCTGGGTTGCGTCATAGACGCGGCAGATAGGGTTGGGGTCTGCGGTGGTGTTGGAACCGTAATATATATGCGCAAGCTGAGGCAGCCTGTCTTCGGCCCCGTAGGTGGAGGCCATGTCCTGGAGGGTATAGTCGGCCACGAAGGCTATGTTGCTGGAGTTGTTCTCGTTGAGCGGCACGCCCACCTTCACGTAGGAGTTCAGGGAGCGGTTCTTGATGAAGGCCTGCCAAGGGGCCTTGGGATCGTTCTGCACGGCGTGATCGTGAGAGAAGATGACCTTGCTGCGGTCCTCTTCCGTAAGCTGCCCTCCCCTTCTCTGATCCTGGATCGCACGCACGCCGAAGCGCACCTGCACACCGTCCTGGCCGAAGTAGAGCCACCTGTTGGCGAGGCTGAACTGAAGCTGGCGAGGGTCGTCAAGGAAACCGTCCCCGTCCATGTCCATGGAGGCGAAGTTGCCGTCTATGTGGCCGAGGAGTATAGTGCTCCAGGTTGCAAGTTCGTCGAACTGGAAGGCTGAGGCGAAATTGAGGTCGCACTTGGTGTCGTTCATCACGGAAGCGTTCAGGAAGAGAGGTTTCTCATCCGTAGGCTTGCGGTGTTCCATGTTGATCTGGCCTGTCATGGACTCCACTCCGTTGATGACCGAAGTCACGCCCTTTGCTATCTGAATGCTCTCCAGCCACTGTCCAGGCACGTAATTGAGGCCGAACGGGGCGCTGAGTCCGCGCATCACAGGGCGGTTCTCGTCAAGCATCTGGGTATAGATGCCGCTCTGGCCGAGGAGGCGAATCTGCCTCGCTCCGGTTTCCGCGTCCGAATAGCCGACGGTCACGCTGGCTGAATTCTCGAAGCTCTCAGCAAGGTTGCAGCAGGCCATCTTGCAGAGGCCTGCGGCGCTGATGACCTCGGTTCTGATTTCCTTTCCCTTGGAAAGATAGTTGCCGTTCTGCCTTGCGGTGAAGACGGTGGCGGTAAGGGTATCCTTGCGTTCACCGTATATTTTGGAGGTATCTAT
>JAGHUW010000194.1 GCA_018064625.1 Candidatus Cryptobacteroides equifaecalis
GGGTGAGCGAGTGCTTCCTGTCATCGGCCGTAGCATCCGCCTCCTTGCCGCAGAAGACCACCTCGCCTCCGTTCACTCCGGCGTGAGGGCCCATGTCTATGAGCACGTCGGCAGCGCGGATGATCTCCTCGTCATGCTCAACCCCTATGCCCGTGTTGCCGATGTCCCTGAGGCGCTTGCGCGCGCCTATCAGGCGCTCGGTATCGCGAGGGTGCAGGCCTATGCTCGGCTCGTCGAGAATGTACATCGAGCCCACGAGCGATGAGCCCAGGGCGGTGACGAGATTGATGCGCTGACTCTCTCCTCCGGAGAGGGTGTTGCTGGCGCGGTTCAGGCTGAGGTAGCCCAGACCCACCTCCTGGATATAGCGCAGGCGGCTGAGTATCTCTGACAGAGGCTCGGCCACTATCTCCCTCTCATTGGCGCTGAGGCTGATGTTGCTGAAGAAGTCCAGGGCAGTGTCCACGTCCATCTGCAGGATGTCCTGTATGGTGCGGCCGTCGACCTTCACCCAGAGAGCCTCCTTGCGCAGGCGGCTGCCGTGGCAGTCTGGACAGGTCGCCTTGCCGCTGAATCGGCTCAGCATGTACTTGTACTGTATCTTGTAGCGCTGGGTCTCCACCCAGTCGAAGAATTCCTTTATGCCCACGAGGCGGTTCTCGTCGGCGTCGTAGCTCTGCCCCTCCTTGGGAGGGTCGCCCACCCATATGAGGTCCTTCACCTTCTGCGAAAGGTTGCAGTAAGGCTCGAAGATAGGTATGCCGTAGCGGGAGGCAACCTTCACCAGATGGTCCTTGAACCAGCCCATCTTCTCCCCTCGCCAGCAGGCGATTGCGCCATCGTACAGGCTCAGGGTCTTGTCCGGGACCACGAGGTCCTCGCTTATGCCTATGGTCTTGCCCAGGCCGCCGCACATAGGGCAGGCGCCAAGGGGGCTGTTGAAGCTGAAAAGGTACTCGTCAGGCTCGCGGAACACTATTCCGTCAAGCTCGAAGCGGCTGCAGAAGCGTCTGACCACGCCGCTGTCGTCGGCAAGGGCTATGTCCCCGCTACCGGCACGGAAGGCGTCCGAGGCCGATGCGAGCAGACGGTCGCGGTCGAAAGGCTTGCGCACGCGGTCCACCAGCAGCCAGGCATCCTCGGGGTACTCCCCCTGCAGGACCTCGTCTATGCGAAGCGCCCGGCCGTCGGCCCAGAGCCTGCTGTAACCCTCTTCCTTGAGGGAAAGCATCAGCTCCGTCCTGTCCTCGCGCCCCTTCCAGCGGAGGTCCGAGAGCAGGTACCAGGTCCTGTCGTCCGCAGCGTCCAGCCAGCTCACAACGTCGGCCACGCTGTCCTTGTGCACCTCCCTGCCGGAAACGGGCGAGAAGGTATGCCCGGCGCGGGCGAAGAGCAGACGCACGAAATCGTATATCTCCGTGGTGGTTGCAACGGTGGAGCGCGGGTTCTTGGTGGAGACCTTCTGCTCTATGGCGATTGCCGGAGGGATTCCGTCTATCAGGTCCACGTCCGGCTTGCTCATGCGGCCGAGGAACTGGCGGGCGTAGGAAGAAAGGCTCTCCGCGAAACGGCGCTGGCCCTCCGCATACAGGGTGTCGAACGCCAGAGACGACTTGCCGGAACCGGATATGCCGGTCACGACCACGAGTTTGCCCCGCGGTATGTCCAGATTCAGATTCTTGAGGTTGTTGACCCTCGCTCCCTTGATAGTAATGCTCTCTTCCATCGGTCAAAGTAAAACATACGAAGTTAGCAAAATTTGGCGTATATGGCAAATTTGGACTATCGTTGGACATTTGTTATATTTGGAAAAAATACGAATCTTATGAAGAGGTTGTTGTTTATATTGACATCTGCCCTGCTGATTCTGTCGTGCGGGAAGGAACCGCTGCAGGAGAGCAAGATGCAGGAAATCGCAGGGGAATACGAATGCACCGGAATACTCGGCGGAGAGGAAAAAGCCATCTACATTCCTGAAGAGTATCTGAAAATGGCCAGGCCTGCCGTGCTGGAAAAGACCGGGCAGGGCACATGGCAATTCTCATTCACCCTTTTCCACATGCCGGATTCATCGAAGCCGGAGCGCATCACCCTGCATGACATGGCCATGGATATACTGTGGAGTCCCGTTTCATGCTGCTATATTGCCAGAAACGTACGTTCCCTCTCGGGCAGCAGGACGCCCGATGTGAATTATGTATTCATCCATGATAACATAGGATACAAGATAACGGTCCACGCCCCCAACGCAACATGCACATATAAAAAGACAAAATGATGAGACATCTGTATATAACGCTCGCTTTGCTGTCCGTCTCGCTGTCCGCAGCCTCTCAGGACATCATACGGTGGACCGCAGGACCGCTGACCTGGGATAAATTCACCGTAGTGAATACCATAAACGATTCCGAACAGATCTGGATGCCCGTAAACTTCGAGAAAAAAGACAGCTGCGTGGTACATGGAGACACAAAATACAAGTACACTGATGTCAATGCAGTAATCATGGCAAAGCCCTGGGTTTACAGAGGCAACATGACTGAAAAGAGCCTGCTCGAAGCCCAGGCACATTTCGACCTTGCCCAGAACATTGCACACCAATACAGGGACAGTCTTCTTTTCTGCAGCAGGGGATCGAAGGAAATGGAAAAAAGATTCCTCTCCAGACTCAACGAAGAGGAGAAACTTCTTACGAAGGACCGACTGGCATCAGTCCCTGCACCTGACGGGGCAGCCTTCGACGTCACCGGCATATCATACAGCCGTTCAAACTGGAGCTCTCGCTACGGAGCCTACGCATATTCAGGACTCCCAATGAGCTATCTCAAGGACTTCTTCTCCTCCGTAATAGGTGGAGGCGTGGAAGTAGGGATGAAATACCGGAGAGTAAGCGGATATCTGGACCTGGCTCTGGCAGGCGCAATGATCCAGAAGAACAATTACCTGGCGCTCAGCCTGGACAACACCAGCCCAGCCAGATTGATTAGCCTGATGATAAGGCCCGGGATCGAACTCACACCGGAAGGATCCAGAATCTCCCTGACAGCATTCAGCGGCCTCGGACTTCAATCATACCGCTACTATCTCAGATCCACCCCAAGCACGCAATCCAAAAGCATCGTCAGCAATAGTGGCTTCGCTATTTCCGAAGGCCTCAAGGCTTCTTTCCAGATGGGAAAGACCTCGATAGACTTCAGCAACGACAACTGCCTGCAAAGCATCCAGACCCTTGACTTGAAGATCTGGTCGGATCAGATACTGCTCAACGGATTCTTTGTCCCTTCGGTATATCTGTCCATAGGATATTCAATCAACATAAGAACACTTAAAAGATAAATCATGAAACTCAGGACTTTCATGGCAGCCGCAGCCCTGGCCGCAGGGTTCACGGCCTTCGCCCAACCTTCAGACTGGAATGTCCAGTATGTGAAGATGAAGAACTACGGGTCTCCCGCAGCCTATAATCCACGCAAGATAGACATCCCGGACATTGACGGATACACCACCCTCAAGGTGGACTTTCACATGCACACAGTGAACAGCGACGGCCAGGTTGCGCCTCAGATACGTGTTCTGGAGGCTTTCAGGGAGGGTCTCGACGCCATTGCGATCACCGATCACCAGCCATTCTTCGGCAAGCCTGAGGGCTGGGACTACGACAAGTCATACAAGCAGGCAATCAGCGATGCCAAGGCTCGCGACATTCTCCTCATCCGAGGAATGGAGCTTTCCCACAACGACTGCGGCATTGGTCACATGAACTTCCTCTTCCTCAATGACTGCAATGATTACAAGATAAAGATGGACTTCGGCCAGAAAGAGGTGCATGACGCACTGGTTCAGGCCCAGAAGGAGGGAGCATGGGTGACAGGCAACCACCCTGGCTGGCCGGACGAGAACAGCGAACTCAACCAGTTCTGGACAGAGGAGATCGAAGCCGGACGCATACAGGGAATCGAGGTATTCAACTCATACGAGTTCTACCCTCTCGCAATCGACCATGCCCGCAAATACAATCTTGCCTTCATCGGTGCTTCAGATGAGCACCGTCCCATGGACATGATGTACGACCTGCACAGAGTGATGCGCCCTATGACCTTTGTCTTTGCCGAGGAGCGCAGCGTGGAGGCCATCCACGATGCCCTGAAGGCACGCCGCACCGTGGCATACTCCAACAACACCCTTGCCGGAGACCCCAAGTGGCTGCGCAAGCTTTTCAAGGCATCGCTCAAGATAGAGAAGATCGAGGACCGCGGTTCATTCATCCGCACACGCATCTACAACCAGTCCGACATAGATTATTTCCTGGACTGCGGACTCCCAGCCAAGCAGATCTACATCCCTGCTCACCACTACTTCGATGACGAGCGCCTCAAGAGCGACCTGGAACTTGAGTACAAGGTGACCAACATGTTCATCAGCTCCACCGAGTGCCTTTCCATCCCAATGTCTGCACTGTTCACAAAACAGAGCGACATCGACATGCCCGCAGTGGATTACTACGGCATAGCTTACGA
>JAGHUW010000043.1 GCA_018064625.1 Candidatus Cryptobacteroides equifaecalis
TAGCTCACTGCCGCAGCATCGCTGTTCTTGTTCTGCTCTCCGGCAAAGGCCAGGGCAGGAGGATTCGTCGTCGCCCCGGACATCACGCCTATCAGGGTGAGATAATCCAGCTTCAGAACAAAGCGTCCAATGACTCCCGCCAGGAAAAGCGGCACCATTGTTATGACGGCGCCATATGCAACCCACAGCAGGCCACCCTGGTTCACGATGGCATCCACAAAGCCCTCTCCGGCCTGCAAGCCCACACAGGCAAGGAAGATGCAGATGCCAACTTCCCTGAGCATGAGGTTGGCACTGGCTGTGGTGTAAGTGATGACATTCATCCTCGGGCCGAAATGGCTGAGGAGTATGCTCACGATGAGAGGTCCTCCGGCAAGTCCCAGTTTTACAGGCTGAGGTATGCCAGGGAAGGCGATGGGGATGCTGCCCAGCACAACTCCGAGGGCAATGCCCATGAAAATAGGTATCAGATTCGGCTCATCCAGCCTTTTCATGGAATTGCCGAGGACCTTTTCCACGCCTGCCACGGACTCCTTGCTTCCAACAACGGTGACGAGGTCTCCATACTGCAGCTTGAAGTGCTCATCTGCCTTCAGTTCCACACCGGCGCGGCGGATTCGGGTGATGGACGCGCCGAGCATCTCCTCTAAACGCAAGTTTCCCAGTGCTTTTCCGTTGAGGCTTTTCTTGCTGATGATGATGCGGCGGGAAATGAAGCTGGTATCAGCCGCCTCGGAATGCTGTCTGATGATGGCCTGCTGCGCGGCGAGCTGCTCCGCCTTATAGTCTATGCGGTCGGCCACCTTCGGCCCGGCACTCTCATGAAGGGAGCTCTTGGAATAGAAAAGAGCCTTCACGAGGAGGAAGGTGAGGATGGCCCCGATCACGCCCAAAGGATAAGCCACGGCATATCCCAGGGCTATCTCCGGAGCATCTCCCCCGAAGCTGTCCGTGTAGGCCGCCTGCGCCGCTCCCAGTCCTGGGGTGTTCGTCACGGCTCCGGACATTATGCCTGTCACCGTGGTAGTGGGGATTCCTGCGAGAAAATGGATGGCCACGGCGCAGCCCACGCCTGCTAGGCAGATGAAGACGGCGAGAAGATTGAGTTTGAGACCTCCGGCACGCAGGCTTGAGAAAAAGCCCGGCCCCACCTGCAGGCCTATGCTGTAGACAAAGAGAATGAGACCGAACTCCTTCAGGAAATGAAGCAGCTCATGGTCAAGGGTATAGCCGAAATGGCTGAAAATAATACCGGTGAAAAGCACCCAGGTGACTCCGAGTGAGATACCGGCAACCTTGCCTTTCCCCAACAGTTTTCCAAGAGCTATGACTAATGAAAGTATCAGTATGGAGTGGGCAATGCCTCCGCTCCAGGCGCCAGGGGCACCCTCGAAAAGATTGTTTATGAAACTCATGTTAATTTATTGGATTACAACCACTTGCCAGACAATTCACGAACCGTGACGCTATCCCGCAGCATCTTGATGAATATTTCGGCCCCGCGTTTTCGGTAAACCTTTTTGAGGGTGTGGACACAACCCTGCATCTGGTTGTCCGGAAGGTCCAGGGGGATGGCCTTGAGCATGTCTCTGTCCCGCACGGTGGACTCTGAAAGTATTGTGATGAGATTATTGTGCTGAACTATGTCCAGGAGGATGTTGGCTTCATTTATTTCCAGGCACACATCCAGGCCGGACTCGGCAAGGTTTATGAAACTGTCCACAGTATTGCGTGCCTGCAGTCCCTTCGCCGGCATGGCCAGACGCATTCCCCTTATATTCTCAAGGCTCACTGTACTCTCAGAAGCAAGAGGATGGTCCCGCCTCACTATGACGGAAAGTCTGTCCTCGAAAAGTCCATGGGACTCAATCTCCTCGTATGGCCTCGTGGGCTTGAATGCCAGCACGAAATCCACCTTTCTGCGGCGAAGGAGTCCCATGAGCTCCTCCATGGTATTGTAATTTATGTTCAGCCTCACTCCAGGGTATTCCTTCATGAAAAGCCTTATGGTCTCTGAAAGGATGGAACTGAAGGAGTAGGTGACGCCTATGTTTATCTCCCCTGACAGCAGCTGCTTCAGATCGCTTATCTGGTTCTTGCAGGATTCGGCATCCTGAATGGTCTGCATAGCGAGAGGCAACAGTTTGGAACCGCTCTCCGTAAGATAGACCGAGTGCGAATCCCTCTGGAAAAGGACGGTCCCAAGTTCGTCCTCCAGCGATTTGATCTGCTGCGACAGTGTGCTCTGAGTCACGTACAGGGTCCTTGCCGCCTCTGAAAAATTGAGGGTTTCCGCAGCCCTCACGAAATATTTCAGTTGTCTCAGTTCCATATCATTGACGTTTGAACGGTGCAAAATTAGTTAATTCCCGAGTATATTACTATTACCAATTACGATTATTTTCTATAATGGCAATCGTTTTTGTTTATCGCAAACTTAATCTATAAGGTCTTTATAATGTTCCAGGGCCTCTTTGAGCTGGTTTGCGTCATTGATATCGATCTTGGCCATATCCTTGGATCTGCTGTTTGCCCTGGCTCCTACGCTGTTGATCACCCTGCGGCTGGAAAGTTGGTCAATTACTCTGAAAAGGAAGGCAAGTACGATGCATGCCGCGATAATGATAAGTGCTTTCATGATGTTTTGTTTTTTTGTTTGATGATGCAAAGTTATGGCTCAAAAAACGGCCGGCATAGCCTCGGCAGCTGTTTGTTTCTATCGCAGAAAATCACGGAACTTATCGGAATCCGCATTTTCAATCAGATAAAGCGAATGCGGCAATCGCCGATTAAGCTAAAAATCTTATATTTGTCACACACTAAAAACACCAGACAATGCCGGATTACATCATAGCCCTGGACCAGGGGACTACAAGTTCACGTACGCTGATACTCAATCACTCAGGAGAGATTGTGTCTGTGGCACAGCAGGAATTCACCCAGTTCTACCCAAAACCGGGATGGGTCGAGCACGACCCCATGGAGATATGGTCTTCCCAGGCCTCAACCATGGAAAAGGCACTTTCTGCCATAAGTCTTTCCGCCAGTGACGTATCCGCGATAGGAATAAGCAACCAGCGCGAAACAACGATAGTGTGGGACGCCAGAAGCGGACAGCCGGTATATAATGCAATCGTATGGCAGGACGGCCGCACAGGCGATTTCTGCGATAGCCTGAAGGAAAGAGGACTTACGGAGATGGTCCGCCGGAAGACAGGCCTCATCCTCAACCCCTATTTCTCAGCCTCCAAGATACGATGGATACTGGACAATGTCCCCGGTGCACGGGAGAGGGCCGAACGCGGAGAACTGCGCTTCGGCACGGTGGACAGCTGGCTCGTCTGGAAGCTCACGGACGGACGGGTGCACGTGACAGACGTGTCCAACGCCTCCAGGACCCTGCTCTTCAACATACATACGCTGCAGTGGGACAGCGAACTTCTGGAGCTCTTCGGCATCCCCGAGAGCATGCTCCCGAGAGTCGGCCAGAGTTCCGAGGTCTACGGCTGCACCAGCCTCCTCGGCTCAGAAGTGCCTGTGGCAGGAATCGCCGGGGACCAGCAGGCCGCCCTCTTCGGCCAGATGTGCACGGAGCCGGGCGCGATCAAGAACACCTACGGAACGGGCTGCTTCATGCTGATGAACACGGGCGACAGGGTTGTGAGCTCGCAGCATCAGCTCCTCGCCACCGTTGCCTGGAGCATAGGCGGAAAGGTCTGCTACGCGCTGGAAGGCTCGGTTTTCGTGGCAGGGGCAGTGGTGCAGTGGCTGCGTGACGGACTGAAGGTCATAGGCTGCTCGGCCGAGACCGAAGCTATGGCCCTCAACGCCGGAGACAACGCAGGAGTCTATTTCGTTCCCGCCCTCACGGGACTGGGAGCCCCTTACTGGAACACACGCGCCAAGGGCCTCATCACCGGCATAACCCGAGGCACCACCGCAAATCACATAGCAAGGGCAGCCCTCGAAGGAATTGCCTTCCAGACCATGGACATAGTGAACGCCATGCAGAAGGACGCCGGCATCACCCTATGCTCGCTCAAGGTCGACGGAGGAGCGGCAATGAACAACTATCTCCTTCAGTTCCAGGCCGATATCCTTGGCACGCAGGTCATACGTCCTACCAGCGTTGAAACTACCGCCAAGGGCGCAGCCTACCTTGCAGGCCTCGCCACAGGCTTCTGGGGCAGCATAGAGGAGATCAAGTCCCAGTGGCAGGTGGACAGGGTATTCACCCCTTCCGCTCCTGAAGAGAAAGTCTCGGAGCTCAAGTCCGGCTGGGCCGACGCCGTCCGCCGGGCGCTGCTCTGATCAGAGCTCTATCTCAATTATGAAGTCTCGGCTGCAGTCGGCCCCCTCAGGGAGCATGACGCAGAAGCTGTCGCGTCCCTTGCGGAAGCTCAGAGGATTGCCGTTCTCCGCCTGTGTGACCTTACGCGCCTTGAGGCCGAAAGGAAGCACAATGCGGCCGTCCGCCGGGGCGTCGAGCACATGCAGATATACCTTTCCCTCCCTGTGCGTGAGGACTCCCCACTCCTGCGGCGGCAGCATGGTGGCGCGGGTTCCGTAGATAGTATTTCCGTAGCGGCGCAGCCATTCCCCCATCAGGGCCATATGCTCGAGCGAGGCCACCGGGATGCATCCGTCCGGCTGAGGGCCCACGTTCAGAAGCAGATTGGCATTGCGCCCGGCCGTCCTTACAAGCAGGCGGATGAGCTCGTCGGCACTCTTGTAGGCCTTGTCCGTAATGCAATAGCCCCAGGACTTGTTCATGGTCTGGCAGGTCTCCAGCGGCAGTTCCCTGTTCACAAAGGAAGTGCGGCCGAATCCGGCGGCATTCTCCCCCGGCACGTCACGCTCGAAGATCTGTATATCCTCGCCCGGAATGCTCACGCGATGGTGGTTGTTGCCTATGAGGCATGCGGGCTGAAGTGAATGAATGAGGGAGTAGATGCGGTCATAGTGCCAGTCGAAGGTGATTTTTGGCTCCTCGCCCGGGGCCGGCTTGTCGTTATGGTCCCAGTCGCAGTCCAGCCAGATGCAGCCTATAGGCCCGTAGTTTGTCAGCAGTTCCGTCAGCTGCGCGCACATGAAGTCGAGGTAGGCGTCGAAGTCTACCTTGGAGGGGTCCTTGCCGCACTCGCGTCCCATTACGCCCACGGGATAATCCTCACGGCCCCAGTCGGCCAGAGAGTAGTAGAGATTCAGCTTGATGCCCTGGCGATGGCACTCGTCGGCCAGTTCCTTGAGTATGTCCCGGCGGAAAGGAGTGGCGTCCACGATGTTGTAGGCTGAGGCCTTGCTGCCGAACATGGCAAAGCCGTCCACATGCCTTGAGGTGATGGTTATATACCTTGCTCCCGCATCCTTTACGGCTGCAACCCATTCGGCCGCGCTGAAACGCGAAGGGTAGAAGCCCGCAGGCAACTGGGAATAGTCGCTGTAAGGTATGCCCTTCTCATGCATTATGCACTCCCCATCCGCCAGCATGCTGTACACACCCCAGTGGATGAAGATGCCGAATTTGTCGTCCTGAAAGCCTCGGCGCGCCTCAAGCCCCTCTGCAGAAGGCCTGTACCCCGGCAGACCCTCGTTTTTCACCAGGCCCTTATCCGTCAATCTCCCACCGTCCTGCAAGCGCACCTCGTCCTGCAAGCGTTCCCCAGTCTGCTCCTCAGCTGAGGCGATTGCCTGCACCTTGGCCTGCAAGCGTTCCCCAGTCTGCTCCTCAGCTGGAGCGATTGCCTGCACCTTGTCCATCAACTGACCTTCTGTCCGCTGGCCCCCCATCGTCAACAGAAGGGTCAGGCCGATAGTGAATATCGTATTCATTGCAATTTCAATTACTAAGCTATGGCAAGTTATGGAAAAATCTCCATTTTGGCAAAAAGCGCAGATTTTGAGGCTTAAATCTGTCAATTTCCACATTTTTGGCCAAAAGCGCAGATTTTGGGGCGGAAATCTGCGGTAAATACTTGATAATTGTTTATTTTTGCGATAGATAAAAGATTCGGCTTATGGCAAAAATAAGGAAAATCTGGATCGCTCTTCTGAGCGCGCTTCTGTCGGGGCTGGGATTCGTTTCCTGCACCAAACCCGAGCCTCCTATGTACGGCCCACAAGAGATGTACGGTCCTCCCCCGGGAGCCACCTTCATGTATGGCCCACAACCACCAAGAACGGTTGTAACGGGAAGCAAAGCCTCCGAGCCAAAGGCCTGCGAGGCAATCCTGCCGGGAAAAAAGATAGATAACGGAACAGACAAGGCAGCAGAATGAGCAGACATCTGTCACTGCGCCAGTTGATTGCGCTTGAGGCGAACAGATTGCTTTCCAAGGAGATGGCGCGTGAGCATCGCCTCAATACGATTTTCTGGGAATCCACCCTCCGGTGCAACCTCCACTGCCTCCATTGCGGAAGCGACTGCAAAGCCGCCTCCGAAACTCCCGACATGCCCTTCGAGGACTTCGCTCCCACCCTGGACTCCATCGCCCGCCGCTATGACCCGGCCACCGTGCTGGTGATCATCTCCGGAGGCGAGCCTCTTGTGCGCCCGGATCTGGAGGAATGCGGCCGGCGCATCATGGAAAAGGGATTTCCATGGGGCATGGTCACCAACGGCTTCGCCCTCACGGCTGAACGTCTGGAAAGGCTTGTAGATGCCGGGCTGAGAACAATATCGGTCAGTTTAGATGGCCTGCAGCAGGAACATGACTGGATGAGGGGAAGGGAAAACAGCTTTGCGCGGGCATCAGAGGCCATAAGGATAATCTGCGACTTCAATGCCGGGCGCCCGGAGACGGAAAGGCTCGGCTTCGATGCCATCACCTGCGTCAACCGCCGCACCATCAATCAGCTGGACGCAATCAAGGAACATCTGCTGAGCATAGGATGCCACGAGTGGAGGGTGTTCCCCATCGTTCCCATGGGACGGGCAAAGCAGGTGGATGAGTTCCGCCTCACCGGAGCGGAGATACGGCAGGTACTGGAGTTCATTGCCGAAACCCGCAAGGAAGGCCTGATGAAGGTGAACTACGCATGTGAGGACTACCTCGCCGGATATGAGGGAGAGGTTCGCGACACTCTTTTCAGCTGCCATGCCGGAATCTCCGTAGGTTCCGTCCTCATAGACGGTTCAATCAGTGCCTGCGGCAGCATACGTTCAGACTACCACCAGGGCAACATCTACAGGGATGACTTCATGGACGTGTGGGACAGGCGTTTCCAGAAATACCGCGACCACAGCTGGATGAA
>JAGHUW010000138.1 GCA_018064625.1 Candidatus Cryptobacteroides equifaecalis
CCCCCGCGGCAATTCCCCCTCCCGTCGAAATCATAGGTACGGAAGACGAGTTCCGCAAGAACGGCATGCTCGGCTCGTTTTCCCGAAAGCTGCTGCTGCGCATGGGAGATACCCTTGACGGGGGCGGCCGCGTGCTGCTGCTCCTGCCCTGGAAGGAAACGCGCGAGATCGAGATCGAAGCCAGGACTCACTTCCCAAAGGCGCGCACGAAGCTGAAGGTGAACAGCCTCCACGCCAGGGAAGACTACGGGAAATATGACCTGGTGGCGCTGATGCGGGCCGACTTCATGCTCTCCCGCAACGACTTCCGGGCCGACGAAAAGGCCTACCGCTGCTTCTGCATGCTCTGCAATGCGGTAGGGGACAGGCTGGTGGTGCAGACCCGCGAGGCCTCCCATCCCGCCTTCAGCAATGACCCGGCCCAGCTGGAAAGGCTGCTTCTGGAACGGAAGGAGTTCAACTTCCCTCCTTTCACAAGAATGGTCACGGTGGAACCGGAAGACAGCAACGAGCCGAGGAAGAAGAAAATGGAGTTCGAACTTGCCCGGCGCCTGGGCGGACTCCAGCTCATGCTGCAGAAAGATAAAAATCTTTCCGCGCGTAAAAAGGAAATCCGACAAACTGTGACTATATTTGAAAAAGAATTCAGATATGCCGGACATATAATCATTAATGTAGACCCCTTATGAGAAAGACATTGATATGGACCACATCTGTACTGGCCGTGATTCTAGTGCTGCTGTTTGCGGCCGGATGGTACATGACGGACTTTTCGCTCAAACCCAAACTCAAGGCGAAGACGGACGCCGAGTACGTCAAGAAAATGGACAAGATATACCCTGGGCTCGGTAACTGGATAGACAGCCTGCGCACGGCAGGTGTCCTCAGGGATACGACTATAGTCAATCACGCGGGAAGGACCCTGCGCGCCTTCTACGCCACTGCGGACAACGCGGCTGGCACGGTTGTGCTCAGCCATGGCTATACAGACGGAGCCATCGGAATGATGATGCTGGGACGCGAGTACAGGGACCGTCTCAATTTCAACATCATGCTTCCTGACCATGAATACCACGGACTCAGCGTGGGCCCCGCAGTGAACATGGGTTGGAAGGACCGAATCAATCTGGAGCGCTGGATAGACATTGCCGATGCCAAATGGCCTGGCAAAGCCATCATACTCCACGGAATATCCATGGGTGCAGCCACTGTCATGATGTGCTCCGGAGACCCTCTTCCTGAAAGTGTGCATGGCATAGTGGAGGATTGCGGATACACCTCTGTATGGGACGAGTTCGCCGGTCAGCTCAAAGAGCAGTTCGGCCTGCCTACTTTCCCTATTCTCAATACCTCATCCTTTGTATGCCGTCTCAGATACGGCTGGGGCTTCAAGGAGGCCTCTGCACTCAAGCAGGTGGAAAAGAGCACCTTGCCTATGCTTTTCATTCATGGGGACCAGGACACCTTCGTGCCTTTCCCTATGGTTTATCAGCTCTATGATGCAAAGAAGCAGGGTGCAAAGACCCTCTATGTTTCTGAGGGCTCCGTGCATGCAAGGTCCTATCTCAATAAACCTGAGGAATATATGGAGCAGGTGGAGAACTTCGTGCTCCCTCTTGTAGGCGAATAATAATCAAAACCCCAAATATCTATGAATTTCAAACGAATCATTATCACTGCCGCCGCGGCTCTGCTCTGCATGGGCGCCGGTGCGCAGACCTATTCTCAGTTCCAGAACCCGGATAACAGGTACCGCCCGTTCGTCCGCTGGTGGTGGAACGGAGACCGCGTAGAGGCCGATGAGCTCGTAAGGGAGCTCCACCTCCTCAAGGAGGCCGGCGTGGGCGGTGTGGAAATCAACCCTATCTCTTTCCCAGGCGGGGACACCGCTGGCACGAAGGAACTGATTTGGCTCAGCGACGAGTGGATTGACATGCTCAAGATAGTTTTCGACGAGGCTGAGAAGATAGGCATGACCTGCGACCTCATCATAGGTTCAGGCTGGCCTTTCGGTGCCGAGACTCTCAAACGTAGCGAGACAGCATCCGTGATGCTCACATATTGCCAGCCTGTAAAGGGCGGAAGGCTCTTCGAGATGAGCAAGTTCCACCTCTACAAGGCAGTGGATCCGGGAGTGTCCATCACCAACCCTCGCCGTGAGCCTGAACTCGTTGCCATGTACCTCGTTCCGGACCCTGTCAACAGCCTCAGCGAGGCCATAGACATCACGGACAAGTTCGAGGGAGACATAATCAGGATGGAAATCCCTGAAGGCAAGTATCAGATTTATGCAATGGTCAGGTTCGACTCCTTCGCGAGCGTGATCAACGGTGCTCCGGGCGCAGCCGGCTCCATCCTCAATCACATGGATGCAACTGCAGTGCGCGGCTACCTTGACCATATGGCAGACACCATCGAGGGCCGCATAGGACCTCTCAACAAGCACCTCCGTGCATTCTTCGTGGATTCCATGGAGCTCGAGGGAAACAACTGGACAACAGACTTTGCCGAGGAGTTCAAGGCACGCAGAGGATACGACCTCATGCCATGGCTTCCGTTCACAATGTTCAAGGTGGGCAGACTTGGAGACGTGGAGAAGTTCGAGTACGGCTGCGAGAAGGGACCTGAGTTCCTCGAGCAGGTAAACCGCGTGCGCTTCGACTTCGAGCTCACCAAGGCTGAGCTCCTCCATGAGCGTTACACCCAGACCTTCCTTCAGTGGTGCCGCGAGAAGGGTGTGAAGTCCCGTGCCCAGGCATACGGACGCGGATTCTTCTCTCTCGAGTCATCCCTCGGTTACGATATCCCTGAGGGAGAGTCATGGACTACCAACTGGCTCCGTCACAAGATAGGAGAGGAGATGGGAGATGAGGATTACCGCCGTGGCCGTGGCTACACCATGATTAACAAGTATGTCTCATCAGCTGCCCACCTCACAGGCAAGCGTCTTGTGAGCGCAGAGGAGATGACCAATACCTACAAGGTGTTCTCCACCTCTCTCGAGTTCCTCAAGGTGGGATCGGACATGAGCGCAATCTCCGGAACCACACATTCAGTATGGCATGGTTTCAATTATTCCCCACGCAAGGCCGGCTTCCCTGGCTGGGTACAGTACGGCTCATACTACAATGACCAGAATACCTGGTGGCCATACTTCCACAAGCTCAATGACTACCGCGCACGCATGGCTTCCATGCTCCAGAACGCGGATATGTACACAGACATCGCCATCCTGCCTGCAAACTACGACATGTGGACAACCATGGGCGTGCAGACAGACCCGTTCCCTGTAAAACTCAACGTGCCTTACACCTCTCTTATCTGGGAGGCCATACACAAGAACGGCGGCGGGGCAGACTACGTGACTGAGATTGTCCTCAAGGACGCAAAGGTGAAGAACGGCAAGATCTGCTACGGTCCAAAGCAGTACGGAACCCTCTTCCTTCCTGAGGTGAGGAGCACCTACCCTGAGACCCTCTCCAAGCTTCTCGAGTTCGTGAAGACAGGCGGACGCGTCTTCTGCGTGGGCTGCTACCCGGAGAAGTCCCTCGGTCTGAAGGACTACAAGGAGCGCGACGCGGAGATCCAGGCAATGGTTGCCGAGCTCAAGAAATATCCGGACAATTTCATCCTTTTGGAGAACCCTTCAGACGGCAAGTACCTTGAGTGGTACACAGACCTGATGAACAGATACAATCTCCCTCACACCATCACCATCAGCAACCCTGACAGATTCCTTCTCCAGAACCGCTACGTGATGGATGACAAGAGCGACATGTTCCTCTTCGTCAACGCCCACATGAGCGAGAGCCGCACAACGGATATCCAGTTCCCTCAGAGCGTCACCAAGGGAAAGAACGCATGGATCTACGACCCGTCCACAGGCAAGCGCTATGCAATGCCTATAGCCAAGGACGGCAAGCTCCACTTCGAGTTCGGCCCGTCAGAGAGCTACCTCTTCGTCTTCAACAGGCAGAGAGGAGGGGAGAAGTGGAACCCTTCACCTGTATCAGGCAAGGACGTCATCACGGTTGAAAGCTGGGATGTCTCACTCCACAATACCCACACGGACAGCACCTTCACCGCTCACTTCGACGGTCTCAAGGACCTCAAGGACACCGAGTTCAAGAACTTCATGGGAGATGCGACCTACACCGCAACCGTGACCCTCAAGGGCAAGGAGCTTCCTGGCTACATCAACCTTGGAAAGGTACATGAAATCTGTGAGCTTACCGTAAACGGAAAGAACCTTGGAACAGACTGGTTCGGAACAAGGGTATATGACCTTGCCGGCCACCTCAAGGAAGGTGAGAACAAGATAGAGGTCAAGGTGACTACTCTCATGGCCAACTATCTCCAGACCATGCCGGACAACAAGGTGGTATACCGCTACATAACACGCAGGAACACACCTCTGCTGCCTTCAGGCCTCGTTGGTCCTGTAGAGCTTTACAGATAAAGTTTCAGGCGGAATTTTCTGCAAGTGAAGTTGGGCTTCTCTACGATTCCTTCGTAGCTGAAGCCCAATTTTTCGTATGCCGCCCCCTCGTCCACGGAGCCTGGGTCGGCGTAGCTCATCACGTCGTCCGGCTGCACGTCCTCGATGAAGGCCTTGAGCAGCTTGCCCATGCCTCCCACGACGCGTATGCCCTCAAGCGAGGCGTAGCGTATCCATTCATACGAGCTGACGGTCCTGTCTGCCTTGACCCAGCGGCGTGCGTTGGAAAAGGTCGCTGCGGCGACCAGAGTGCCGGGTGCGAGGCTTTCCTCCCTCCCTCCGGTGCTGCGCCTGACGAAAAGGCCGTAGCGGTAGCGGCAGCGGCAGTCCCCGAGCCTGTGGTGTGTAGCCATGAATGCCGACGCCGTGGCCGAGTCTATCCTTCTGACCTCGCAGTTCCGCGCGAAGATGTTGCGCAGATTATCCATTGTCCTCCATCCTGTCGATGGC
>JAGHUW010000077.1 GCA_018064625.1 Candidatus Cryptobacteroides equifaecalis
GGTCAATCTTGTGATAGACAGCGAAGAAAAGCATTATTATCAGTTTTCTTCACTATCTTTGCAGAATGGAAATACTTAAATATCTTCATCACCTGGATAAGGAGATAACCCTTGCCATAAATTCGCTTCACTGTACACCAAGCGACTATGTATGGCAACTGTTCTCCAACAAGTATATCTGGTTCGTATTCTACTTCATAGTCCTGATATTCCTTTTCAGGAATCTGGGGTGGAAAAAGGGCCTTCTGGCCGTCGTAGCCATAGCGCTCACCATAACGGCCTGTGACCAGTTCGCAAACTTCACCAAGGCATATTTCGAGAGGCTGCGCCCATGCTGGGATGAGGAAATGGTGAGAAGAGGACTGCACATACTCGAAGGAAAGGGAAACCTGTACGGTTTCTATTCCGCCCATGCAGCCAATGCCATGGGCTTTGCCGTATCATCATACAGGATGTTCAAGCAGGACACTAACAAGCTCCGTGAATACACACTCTACGCAAAGATAGTCTTCCCATGGGCCTTCCTCGTAGGCATAAGCCGCGTCTTTGTGGGAAAACATTTCTTCGGGGACGTAATGGTGGGATTCGCCGTAGGAGCTCTGTTCGCATACATCATAACAGCCATCGCCTGCAAACTCATTAGAAAAAGATGACCAAACACGCATATTTGATTCTGGCCCACAAGAGTAAGGAGCAGATCTGCAAACTTCTTGAACTTCTGGACCATGAAAGAAATGACATATACCTCCATCTGGACGGGAAGTCCAAACTAAAATACAGTGACTTCAAGTCCTGCTGTAAAAAATCCGGACTCTTTATGGCAACTCCCCGCAGAACAGTCAGTTGGGGTGGTGTAAGCATAATGAGGACGGAACTCCAGCTGCTCAGGCAGGCAACTGCAGGATCATACCAGTATTACCATCTGCTCTCAGGTCAGGACCTGCCAATCAAGAGCCAGGACGCCATTCACAGCTTCTTCGACCGTAATCAGGGCAAGGAATTCCTCACGTTGTGGGAGAACAATGAGCAGACATACAACAGTTTCCATTACAGGACAATACTCCCGGAGAACAACAGATTCTTCCTTGCAAAGAAACTCAAAACCATGAACCTGATCTTCCAGAAGAGACACCACAAAATGGTAAACAGGGACATGGAGGAGAGTTTTGCATCACAGTGGTTCAGCATCACCGATGCATTTGCAAAATACACCGTGGAACATGAGAAATGGCTGAACAGCGTCTTCAGAAGGAGCGGACAGACGGACGAGCTCTTCCTTGCCACTCTACTTGCCAACTCCCCGTTCAAGGACAATCTTTATGACAAGACCCTCTACAATGAAAAGGACGGAGTGCACTCAGGCGGAAGCATGAGATATATAGACTGGACAAACAGTGCGAATGGAAGGCATCCCGCCACTCTCACGGCAAAGGACTTCGACGCGCTCATGGCATCCGACTCATTCTGGGCCAGGAAATTCGATATACAGCAGGATGCCACAATCATAGATATGATCTACAACAGGCTGAAAGCCTGACAGAAGCATGAACAGGCACGCATACCTCATACTGGCCCACACCAACCCCGGGCAGCTGCGCAAACTCATCGGCGCACTCGACGACCCTCGCAATGACGTCTTTGTGCACATTGACGCCAAGGCCCCCTTCGGCCCGGAAGACCTCACAGGCGCTTGCAGCCAGTCCCGGCTTGTCTTCACAGACAGGCGTATCCCCGTCAGCTGGGGAGGCGTGAGCATAATGCGGGCCGAGCTGGAGCTGCTCGAAAAAGCATGCGCCGAGGGCAGCTACAGCTACTATCACCTGCTCTCTGGAATGGACCTGCCCATCAAGAGCCAGGATGCCATCCACAGCTTCTTCGAGCAGAACCAGGGCAAGGAATTCCTGAGCATGTGGAAATTCCAGAGCCACACCTACAGGAGGTTCCGATACTATACAATATTCCCTGAAGGAGCAGGAAAATTCGGGACCAATCTTCTCAACAATATCGTCAAGATGATTCTGGTCGGCCTGCATCTCCAGATAAACAAGGGGATAGACTTCCGCTTTGCATCACAGTGGTTCAGCATCACAGATGGCTTCGCAAGATACACCCTCAGCAAGAGGAGCTGGCTGGAAAAGGTGTTCAGGCACACCAACACTATAGACGAGGTGTTCATGCCAACGCTGCTATGGAACTCCCCTTTCAAAGACAGGCTCTATGACCCTGTGGAGCATCCGGACAACAAGGACACTGCGGCAATGGGCAACATGAGATTCATAGACTGGACCCGCGGGCCGAGCATACGCCACCCATGGACCTTCACCAAGGATGACCTTGAACTGCTGCGCAGCGTTCCTCAGTTATGGGCCAGGAAATTCGACGAAAGGGTGGATACAGAAATAATAGACGCCGTTATCCGCGATCTTCTACATTGATGGTCTCCGAGACTATGAACAGAGGCCTGCCCTTCACCTGATTGAAGATGCGGTCTATGTACAGTCCCACTATGCCGAGGATGAAGATGTTCAATCCCCCGAGCAGCCATATAGAGATGAAGGTGGAAGAGAATCCTGCTGGCTGAGGATTGAGGAAATAGTCCACGAAAGTGTACACTATCATCACCACCGCAACCGCCACTATCACCGCACCAAGGCCCACAGCCATCTTCAAAGGCTTGTTGCTGTTGGACAGGATCACGTCCATCGCGATCTTCATGAGCTTAGAGAAAGAATAGGAGCTCTCCCCTTCCATCCTGTCCGCATGTGACACAGGTATGGAAGTGCTCCTGAAACCAAGGCTGGTGATCAGGTTGGCAAAAGACCTGGCTGCTTCCGGAAGCTTGTTGTACTCCCTTATCACCTTGGCAGAATAGATGCCGAACTCCGCCACTGCGCTATCCTGCTTCACTCCGCTGAGCCACTGCAGCACGCCGTGATACATGGTCGATGACAGCCTCTTGAAGAAGCCGAAATGCTT
>JAGHUW010000137.1 GCA_018064625.1 Candidatus Cryptobacteroides equifaecalis
CCCTTGCGGTCGCTGTTCTTGTCTGCACTGTTGGTCCAGCTGCTTGGCAGCACGATCTCGAATGCTCCGAAGAAGCTGGCAGCGAACACCATGAACACGATGAAGAAGATGATATTCGGGAGCCAATGGGTGGACAGCCAGTTGAAGATGTCCGCAGTCACCGCACTTCCACCGAAAATCCAGGTGGCACCTATTATGAGACAGATAGGCACGGTGTAAAGCAGTACTATGAAAAGACCGTAGAAGAATGCCTTGAGACGTCCCTGGGCCTTGTTTGCAGAGCCTTTCATGAAGAAAGACACCGTCATAGGCACCATAGGGAAGATGCATGGCGTAAGCAGCATGGCAAAGCCCCAGAGTATTGCCTCTATTATGAGAGCCCACAGTGAACCGGACTCCGAGGACTCGGCAGCCTTGACCTCAGCCTTCTTTGCCGGGGCAGCCTTGGATGGAACGGGAGCTGGCTTCACCGGAGCAGGGGCAGCCTGCATGAGGTCATCCTCTCCCTCAGGAACCTCGATCTCGAACTCGAACTCATAATCCTCCGGGCTGTGACACTGGTTGCCGGAGCATGAAATGGTGGTGACTGTACCGGAAATATGATCGGTACCCTTTTCAGGGGTACCGACCAATACTACCTTTCCATCATCACTCAACTTCGAATCCCACTGAATGGAAGACGGGAATTGAAGTATCAATGAAAGAATAAGACTTAATAACATTCCTTATTTTGCTATTGCGACTGAACGTATCTCACGGATGACGGTGATCTTCACCTGACCAGGATAGGTCATCTCATCCTGAATCCTCTGTGCAATCTCTGTGCTGAGATGTGTTGCCTGCTCATCGGAAACCTGATCGGCCCCGACGATCACGCGAAGCTCACGGCCGGCCTGGATTGCATATGACTTAGTGACGCCCGGATAGGAAGCGGCAAGGTCTTCCATACCCTTGAGACGCTTGATATAGCTCTCGATGACCTCACGGCGTGCACCAGGACGGGCACCTGAAATGGCATCGGCAACAAGCACGAGCGGAGAATAGATGGAATTCATCTCCATCTCCTCATGGTGAGAGCCGATGGCGTTGCAGATCTCCGGACGCTCCTTGTACTGCTCTGCCAGCTTGGCTCCGAGCAATGCGTGTGGAAGCTCTGACTCATCCGTGCTTACCTTACCTATATCGTGGAGAAGACCGGCACGCTTTGCAATCTTAGGGTTCAGGCCAAGCTCTGCTGCGAAGATGGAGCTGATGTTGGCAACCTCGCGGGAGTGCTGAAGAAGGTTCTGACCATAAGAGCTGCGGTACTTCATCCTACCTATGAGCTTCACAAGCTCGATGTTGAGACCATGTATGCCGAGGTCTATGCAAGTTCTCTTACCTGTCTCGAGTATCTCATCCTCAAGCTGCTTGCTGACCTTGGAAACGACCTCCTCGATACGTGCAGGATGGATACGGCCATCTATTACGAGCTGATGCAGGGACAGACGGGCAACCTCACGGCGTACCGGGTCGAAGGCTGAAAGAAGGATTGCATCCGGAGTATCGTCAACTACGATCTCCACTCCCGTCGCAGCCTCGAGTGCGCGTATGTTGCGGCCCTCGCGGCCGATGATGCGTCCCTTTACCTCATCGCTGTCTATAGGGAAGGTTGTGACGGCATTCTCTATGGCAGTCTCAGTGGCGGTGCGCTGAATGGTGTTGATCACGATTCTCTTGGCCTCCTTGGCTGCATTGAGCCTTGCCTCATCCATGGTATCATTGATGAAAGCCTGAGCCTCGTTGCGGGCCTGAGCCTTCATGTTCTCCACAAGCATATTCTTGGCCTGCTCGGCGCTCATGCCGGCTACAGCCTCGAGTTCCTTGTTCACCTGGGCGGTGAGAGCCTTGCATTCCTCCATCTTGGCATCAAGCTGGGTCTTCTGGGCATTGAGGCTGCCCTTGAGGGAATCCAGGTCATGCTGACGCTTGTTCAGCTCTGAACTCTGCTGGTTCAGATGGTTCTCCTTGTTCTTGATGGCATTCTCACGGTCGCGGAGCTCATTGTTCTTCTTGCTCACGTAGCTGTCATGCTCGCTGCGCATCTGAAGATATTTCTCCTTGGCCTGGAGTATCTTCTCCTGCTTGATGCTCTCCGCATCAAGTTTGGCCTTCTCTATGATGGCATCAGCCTGTGTACGGGACACGGACTTCTTGATCAGTATATATGCTGCAAGCGCCGCACAGGCACTCAAAACAGCAGTCAAAATGTAATATAACATAAGTATATAGTGTTAATAAACGTCAAAAACAGCATCCGCAATCAAGCAGATACTGTTTTTGTATGGAAAAGCCGTCAGCCGATTTTTCAGAAAAACTCCTGATAATGTTTTGGGCTCCAATCCGTCTCTGGCTTCCCGTCCTGCGGGCATGCCATCCTCACACTGAGATGACCCGGTTCCGAAGAACTTGTTGTTTTCAGAAGATGGGCCTGACGGCTACTTTTCAAGCGCTTTGCCGATGTAGCTGTCCAGCTGTTCGTGCAATGCTTCTATTTCCTTGGTCAACGAACTTAGTTTACTCATGTAATAGAGTTTGCCGTAAGTTTCATTAAGAGCAACAAATGCAAGCTTATCGTCATTCTGGGTCTGGTCGAACCTGCTGCCGTAATCGGCGAGCTTGCTGTTTATCTCCTCCGCCGCCATCCTCATGAATCTCTCCCCCTCCTGGGAAGGAGCCTTCATCGTGTAGGTCTTGCCGGCAATGGTCAGGCTAATGTTACGACTTTCATCCATCAGTTTTCAAGAAGCTTTATACATCTGTCAATCTCCTTTATCAACTTGTCAAGCGTCTCACGGGCCTCGGCACTGTTGCCACCGGGAGCGAAGGCGCTCTGAAGCTTAAGATTGTCGATCTCCAGGTTAAGTTCAGTAATCTGCTCCTTGCAGTTCAGGACAGCACGTCTGCTTTCTTCCAATTCAAGTGCAAGAGAATCAGCCCTTTTCTTTTCCGTCTCATACATGGAGAGGAGTTTGCCGATATCCGTCTTGATCGAGCTGAGCATAAACCGTACTTATCCTTATACAACAATTACACAAATATATGAATTATTATGAAACTTTCAAACCTCTTTTATAACTTCTTATGCCATAAATAATGATCATGGCAAAGCAGAAGAGAGGCAGGCAGAAGCTGACGTTGACTGCAGGATGCCCAAGCACGGTTCCGAGGTCGATAATGCTTCCCTGAAGCGGCGGCATGATGGATCCGCCCACGATGGCCATCACAAGGAAAGATGCACCGAGGGTGCTGTCCTCTATTGCCACGTCCTCAAGGGCAATACCGTAGATCGTAGGGAACATGAGGCTCATGAAAGCGCTGATGGCAACAAGGCACACAAGACCTGCCGTTCCCACGAAGCATATGGCCCCGAGGGTGCAGAGTGCCGCACCGCAACCGAAGATCGCAAGCAGCCTGCGGGAGTTCACGTACTTCATCAGGAAGGTTGAAAGGAACCTCGCCCCGAGGAAGATTGACATGGCTATGATGTTGTAGAACTGTGCCGTAGCCTTGTTTATTCCAAGATTGTCTGCATACTGGATGATGAAGGTCCATACCATGATCTGCGCTCCCACATAGAACATCTGGGTAAGCACACCCTCACGGTAGTTCACGTTGCTCCAGAGTCTCTTCATCGTTCCAGCCTTGTGAACGTGGGTTGCGGCAGTATCCGGCATCTTCTTGAGAGCTATGACCACAAGCACAGCCAGAACCACGATTCCGAGCGCCACGTAGGCATTGCGTATGACATCAAGGTCATGCGCACGCTCTACGGCCTTCACAGACTCCGCGAGCTCGCTGAAATGGTTCACTCCGGCAGCGTCCCTATGCTTGTCGCTCATGAGGCTTGGCAGCACCACAAGGGAAGCCACAGCCATTCCGGAGAGGGATCCCATAGGGTTGAATGCCTGGGCAAGGTTCAGACGCCTGGTTGCGTTCTCCTTGCTTCCAAGGGACAGGATGTAAGGGTTTGCCGTAGTCTCGAGGAAAGCGAGGCCGAAGGTTAGGATGTAAAGAGAGAAGCAGAAGAAGGTGAAGCTCTGGAACGAAGACGCAGGTATGCAGAGGAATGCTCCCACAGCATACAGGGCAAGTCCCAGCAGGAT
>JAGHUW010000119.1 GCA_018064625.1 Candidatus Cryptobacteroides equifaecalis
AGCCTCAGGGAAGAGGTCTGCGCATACCTTATGGGCATCCTTGGCGCACATGAGGGCATTCACTGCAGTAGGGTGGGTATGAACCACGTATGCGAAGCCCATGCAGTTGTGAAGGGATGTTTCCACTGAAGGACGGCGGTCCTTTGTGATGCATGCGGCGGCAAGGTCATTCTTCACCTGCTCCTCCCTCTCGGCAGGGACGGTGCTGTAAACTTTCTTTCCCATAGGGTTGAGCATGGACCTGTCGAGTACGGCGAATCCGTCCTCGGTGATTGTTGCAAGGGCATGGCCGCTGGCCTTCACCCAGAGCTTCTGCTCATCCTTGTATGAGGTGTTTCCGCCGCCAGCTATCACGAAACGCTCGTCTGCGCCGTACTTGCGGGATATGTCTATAAGATTCTGAATTGCTTCCATTACTCGTCGATTGTTTTAAGGATTAACTCTTCTCCTGCGGCAACCCCTTCCAGACCAGCCTGATGGGCTGCCACCTGGCATGCTCCCCTCCAGTTGATCTCGCGGAGCTTCTCGGAAAGTGCCGGCGCGTCCGACGTGCGCAGCTTTACAGGCTCCAGCGCAGGGGTATTATGCTCCGAGCCGAAGGTCACGATGAAGCCCTCGTCCTCAAGATATGAGGCGTAGCGCTCCAGCACGGCTGTGGTGTTCCTGGTGGTGATGAACTCCACGGAACGGAAGCCGCGCTTCTTGAGGGTGTCGGCGCATTTCTCCAGATCCCCCTCGAAGTCGGTGAAGTTGCCCTTGGCGTCGTCTGCCAGGAAAGGATAGGTAGGGATGCCTCCGGCAGCCTCTATGATGCGCTGCACAGTGGTCATAGGCAGGAAGGCCTTAGGGTCCTCTGCCACGAAGGCGGCGCCTCCGGACTTGAGCAGATTAGAGCGTATCTCATTCTCCAGGGCCGCCACGTTGTCCAGGGCGGACTTGAGAGCCTTTCCGGAGAAGAGCCTCTGGTAGAATTCTGACCTTGCACCCTCGGCCACATTGGCCTCGACGGCCATGCGCAGAGCCTTTGCAAGATGGCGCTCGCGTATGCTTCCGCGGGTGAGCTCGCGGGCTATGCGGGCGAACTCGAGGGCGAAGCCTGCCTTTACGGACTCAAGGTGGGCGTTGAGCTTTGCGCACATCTTCTCCACCTGGGAGTTGGACTCGGCCTTAACGGCAGCAAGCTGCTCTGCCTCAGCACCTTTGAGAATAAGCGGATAGGCAAGGCCCTTTCCGCTGAGATAGGTTCGGCCAGGGTTGTTGGGGTCATTGACCCTCACTCCAGCAGCCTGATCCTCCACATTGAGGGAGATGAACTCTATATTGAACAGAGGGAAGAGCTGGCGTTTGCCACACTCTTCCTTCCACTGTCCATATCCGTCAAGCGAATAGAAATCGTTGATACCCACAACTCTCACCCCTTCCTTCGCAGCCATGTCGAGTGCCTGAGGGACATCCTCGAAGGCGCTGAAGGAATAAGGTGTATGGAGATGTGCGTTGACGTCAAGAACTTTCATACTAGACACCCTTCTTGGATCTGATGATGAACTGAGCTCCTGTCATGTTTGTCACAGGGACATGTCCCTTGAGAGGGACGATCTTCTCGTTGATTGCATCGAGGAACCACTCAGGCTGAGGGAAGAAGGACTCTTCGAGCTCATGGCAAGGGGTGATCCAGTTGCGTGAACCCAGAACCACAGGTGCTGCGTCGAGGTAATCGAAGCAGAGGTCAGTGATGTTTGCAGCGAGGTCATTGAGGAATGATCCACGAGCGGAAGCGTCACCTGCAATGATGATGCGGCCAGTCTTCTTCACTGACTCCACAACCTTCTCGTAGTTGAACGGAACGAGGGTGCGGGCGTCGATGACCTCAGCCTCCATACCGTACTTCTCCTTGAGCATGTCAGCAGCCTTGAGTGCACGGTACAGAGTTGCACCGATGGTGAGGAAGGTTACATCCTTGCCCACACGCTTCACATCAGGCTCTCCGAGAGGAATCTCGTAGTACTCTGCAGGAACGCCACCCTGGTGGAACTCCTCGCCCTTGTCGTAAATTCTCTGGCTCTCGAAGAAGATCACAGGGTCTGTGCCCTGGAGTGCGGAGTTCATGAGACCCTTTGCATCGTAAGGGGTAACAGGGAACACCACCTTGAGGCCCGGGATATGTGTACAGAGCGAAGTCCAGTCCTGAGAGTGCTGTGCGCCGTACTTTGAACCTACGGATACACGTACCACAACAGGCATCTTGAGGATGTTGCCGGACATTGCCTGCCACTTAGGAAGCTGGTTGAAGATCTCATCACCGCAGCAGCCGAGGAAGTCGCAGTACATGATCTCAGGAATCACACGTCCACCGCACATCGCATAACCGAGGGCTGTGCCTATGATGGCAGCCTCTGCGATAGGCGAGTTGAAGAGTCTGTGATAAGGAAGGGCCTCGGTGAGTCCGCGGTAAACTGCGAACGCTCCACCCCACTCACGGTTCTCCTCACCGTAGGCGATAAGGGAAGCGTCCTTGTAGAAGCGGTCAACGATAGCCTCGAAGAGACCGTCCTTGATATTATATGTCTTCATCTTGCTGACAGGCTTGCCTTCAGCATCGAGATAGAAGCGTGACTTGCCCTCTATCTGCTTTACACGAGGGTTCTCCTCAAGCGGCATGAGCACATCCGGCTTGGCCTCGCTGAGTGAATCAACGCTTGCGTTGGAGAACATCATGTCTCCGAGGAGCTCATTGTCCTTAACGAGGTCCATGCGAGGTGAAAGCTCCTCGTCGATGGCGAGCTTGTACATCTCGAAGATCACATCCTTGATCTCTGCCTGGATAGCGTCAAGGTCGGCCTGCTTTGCAACACCTGCCTCGATGAGCTTTCCGCCGAAAGCGAGGATGCAGTCCTCTGCCATCCAAGCCTCTTTCTCCTCCTTTGTACGGTAAGAATCCTGGTCAGATGGAGAGTGTCCGCTGTAGCGGTATGTAACAACGTCGAGAAGGCATGGTCCTTCCTTCTTCTCGAGGAGGGCCTTCTTGCGGCGGTATGCGTCGATGACTGCGAGAGGGTTGTAACCGTCAACACGCTCAGCATGCCATGCCTCAGGGTTGAAGCCGGCGCCCACGCGTGCAGGGAAGGTGTATCCCATGGTCTCGCCCTTGGTCTGGCCACCCATTGCGTACTGGTTGTCCATGACGTTGATCATGAGTGGAAGTCCACCCTTCATATCTCCCTCCCAAAGGGTCTTGAACTGATCCATGGAAGCGAAGGTCATACCCTCGAGGACTGGTCCGCGTGCCATTGCACCGTCACCGAGGTTTGCTACAACGATACCCGGCTTGCGGTTCACCTTCTTATAGAGGGCAGCACCTGTTGCGATTGAACCGGAACCTCCCACGATTGCATTGTTAGGATAGATTCCGAATGGGGTGAAGAATGTGTGCATGGATCCGCCGAGACCCTTGTTGAAACCTGTGGTACGGGCGAAGATCTCTGCCATTGCACCATAGAGAAGGAAGCGGATACCGAGCTGCTTGGTCGTTCCTTTGAAGCCCTTCTTTGCAACGTTCACGGTAGCGCCGTTCCAGAACTCGTTCATAACCTTCTCGAGTTCCTCGTCTGAAAGAATCTCGATTGGGCGGAGACCCTTTGCAAGAATCTCACCGTGTGAACGGTGGCTTCCGAAGATGAAGTCGTCTGTGGTGAGGGTATAGGCCATACCCACGGCAGCAGCCTCCTGACCCATTGAAAGGTGGGCAGGACCAGGGTTGTTATATGCGACTCCGTTGTATCCTCCGGTTGTCTTGACCAGGTTGAGCATGGTCTCGAACTCGCGGATCACGAACATGTCGCGATAGATGTGGAGGAGTTCCTCCTTTGTGAAATTCTTTTCTTTGAGCTCCTGCTTGATGGTCTTCTTGTAGGTCATCACAGGAATCTCCGGGAACTTGATCTCATGCTCCTTCGGGCGGAGCACCTCATTCGGATCGATGAAAAGTGACTTTGGCATATTGTTGTTATGTTATTATTTGTCTGTTATTTGAATGCGAACGCTGTTTCCTTGATGATCTCTCCCACTGTAGGGTGAGGGAAAACCACCTCCTTGATCTGCTCAATGGTCATCTCCTGCTCTATGGCGATGCACATGCTCTGGAGTATCTCAGAGCAAGGGTTTCCGAGAAGATGCGCGCCCAGGATCTCGTGATACTTCGCGCCAACGATGAGCTTGCAGAGGCCCTCGCCTCCCTCATTCTCGGCAACGAAGCGGCCGGAGTAGGCCATAGGGAGTTTGACTACCTTGAAGTCTATGCCCTTCTGCTTTGCCTCAGCCTCGGTAAGGCCGACGCCGGCAACCTCAGGGTTGGTGTAGACTACGCCAGGGATGGCGTTGTAGCGCATAACATCCTTCTTGCCGAGGATGTTGTTCACCGCAACCTCGCCCTCGCGGCTTGCAGTATGGGCGAGCATGGAGAATCCGGTGACGTCTCCCGCTGCATATACATTAGGTATGTTGGTGCGCATATGTTCGTCCACCTTTATACCCACAGGACGTCCTGCAGGATTGAGGGCCATCTCCACGCCTATGTTCTCCAGGCCTATGCCGGCAAAGTTCGCACGGCGGCCAACGGAAACGAGAATCTTGTCCCCGCTCACGCGGCAGGTCTTTCCCTCAGGGTCCTCATAAACCACGGTGTTGCCCTCGATTCCGGTAACCTTGCACTTGAGGCAGAAGTTCACGCCACGCTTTGCGTAGATGCCCTGGAGCATGGTGCTGATTTCGTCGTCAAGCGGTCCGAGGATCTTAGGGAGCATCTCAACAACGGTCACCTTGGTGCCGAGTGTGCTGTAGAAGGCAGCGAACTCCATTCCGATCACGCCGCCGCCGATGACGACAAGCTCCTTGGGCTGCTCGCGCAGTGCCAGGATCTCACGGTTGGTCACGATCACGTCGCCAGCCTCCTTCAGACCTGGGAACGGTGGCACGGCAGCCTCCGAACCTGTGCAGATGAGAAGGTTGCGGCAGAGGTAGCTCTCTGCTCCGGCAACTATCTCCACGCCCTCGGCCGAGCGTCCCTTGATTGTGGCGGACTCGTTCACAACCTGAACCTTGTAGCCCTTCATGGCAGCCTTGATGCCGCCCACGAGCTTCTTCACAACCTTGTCCTTGCGGTCCACGAACTCCTCATATTTATAAGTAGGGTTCTGTGTATATACTCCGTAATGGTCCCCGTTTACGGCATAATTGTAAACCTTGGCTCCATAAAGAAGTGTCTTTGTAGGGATACAGCCCTCGTTGAGGCAGACGCCTCCGAGATTCTTCCTCTCGAAAAGAACCACTGAAAGGCCTGCTGCACCGGCTCTTTCCGCTGCGACATATCCACCAGGACCGCCGCCGATGATTGCTAAATCAAACATCATTATCCGTTATTGTTAGAATTCAACTTCAAGATTCTCTATTTCAGTCGCAACCTGCTTGAGGAAGCGAGTAGCCTCTCCTCCGTCTATCGCGCGGTGGTCGTAGGTAAGGCTGAAGCCCATGTATGGCACGAAGCCGTAAACACCGTTTCCAAGGTCCTTAGGACGGGCAACGATGGTACCCACGCCCAGGATGGCGCTCTGAGGCACGTTGATGATAGGGGTGAAGTACTCGACTCCGAAGCCACCGAGGTTGGATACGGTGAAGGATGCAGCCTCCGCAGAAAGGAGGTCAGGGCTGATTCCGCCCTTCTTGCAACCCTCGGCAACCTTCTTGAGGTTCTTTGCGAGGCCTGTTATGCTGAGGTCGTTGGCGTTCTTGACTGCAGGGACCATGAGACCGCGCTCGGTATCCACAGCAAGTCCCAGGTGCACGTTCTTGAACAGACGCATTGCGTCTCCCAGGCAGTGCGAGTTGAGGTTAGGGAACTTGAGCAGGGCCTTGATGACCGCGTAGCATACGAAGTCGTTGATGGTGATGTTGACATCAACCTCGTCTTCCTCGAAGGCCTTCTTGGCCTTCTTGCGAAGAGCCTGTACCTTGCGTGCGTCGGCTCCGAGCATATGCGTGAGCTGTGCCGAGTTTTGGAGGGAGTTGTACATGGACTTGGCGATGACCTTGCGGATGTTGGACATCTTCTTGACCTCGAACTCCTCGCCTTCGCCGGCGATCTCCGTATGATTTGCCTTCCATACCTTGAGGTCGGAGCCCTTGACAGAGCCTGCAAGGCCCGTGCCCTGTCCGGCAACAAGTCCGCCCTCGGCCATCTTGGCCTTGGCAAGACCTGTGAGAGGTCCCTGGGCAGCCGCCGCTGCAACCACATCCCTCTCTATGATGCGTCCGTGAGGGCCTGAACCTGCCACTGCGTCAAGGTTGACGCCCTTCTCGGAAGCGAGCTTGCGCGCCCTTGGAGATACCGGAGCACCCGCAACCACAGTTCCCTGAGGGGCCTGGGCCGATGCAGGCGCTGCGGCCTGGGCAGGTGCCGAAACCTCGACCGGAGCCGCTGCAGGAGCAGCAGCGCATGCGGATGGATTGAACTGCTCGAACGGATCGCCAGGCTTTCCTATGACCATGACGTTCTTGAGGACAGGGACCTCGTCGCCCCCCTTCCAGAAGATGCCGAGCACGGTTCCGTCCACCTTGGACTCCTCGTCGAAGGAAGCCTTGTCCGTCTCGTAGCTGAAGAGCACGTCGCCGGCCTTCACGGTATCGCCCACCTTCACCTTGAACTCGGTTATGATGCAGCTCTCAACGGACTGTCCGTTCTTCGGCATGAAGACCACGCCCTCGTGAGGCACAGGTTCAGCTGCTGCAACAGGTGCCGGCGCTGCAGGGGCCGGAGCGGCAGGGGCTGCCGGAGCTGGTGCTGCTGCTCCCGCAGGGGCGAACTCAGCGAAGGACTCCCCTTCGGCACCTATCACCATCACATTGGAAAGACAGGGAATCTCGTCGCCGTCTGAATAGAAGCAAGCCAGAACGGTTCCTTCCACCTGTGCGGCCTCGTCGAACGAAGCCTTGTCTGTCTCATAACTGAAAAGGATGTCTCCCACTGCCACCTTGTCTCCCGCTTTCTTTTTGAACTCGGTCACAATGCAGCTCTCTACGGATTGGCCCTGTTTGGGCATGATCACAACATTAGCCATTTTATTATTGATATTTTAGTGTTCTTGTATTCCTAAATTCATGTAAATATAGTTAATTCAGATAACAACAGGAAGGATTTTCAAAGCTTTTTGGGGGCTTTTTTCCGTGTTCGTGCACGGAAACGGAAATTGTTGCAGATTTATCTTCGCAATACGGTTTTTTTTGCGTACATTTGTTTGATTAAAGGATATTGTAGCCTGACAATAAAAACAACAACAAATACAACTAACTCACTATTATGACAAAAGCTAAGAAATTCATTACCTGTGACGGTAATCAGGCTGCGTCGAACATCGCTTACCTTTTCAGCGAGCACGCAGCCATCTATCCTATCACACCGTCATCCACAATGGCCGAGAACATCGACGAGTGGGCGGCTCACGGAAAGAAGAATCTCTGGGGTGAGACCGTAAAGGTCACAGAGATGCAGAGTGAGGCCGGCGCAGCAGGTGCCGTGCACGGATCCCTCCAGGCCGGTGCGCTCACAAGCACATTCACCGCTTCACAGGGACTCCTCCTCATGATCCCTAACATGTACAAGATCGCCGGAGAGATGCTCCCATGCGTTTTCCACGTCTCAGCACGTGCCCTCGCATCACACGCTCTCTCAATATTCGGTGACCATCAGGACGTGATGGCATGCCGCCAGACAGGCTTCTGCATGCTCGCTTCAGGTTCAGTTCAGGAAGCTCAGGACATGGCAGCTGTGGCACACCTCTCTACCCTCAAGGCAAGCCTTCCTTTCCTCCATTTCTTCGACGGTTTCCGCACCTCACATGAGATCCAGAAGATCGAACTCATCGACGAGGAGGACCTCAAGCACATGGTCAGCGACAAGGCTCTCCAGAACTTCCGCGACAGAGCCCTCAACCCTGAGAATCCTGTCACAAGGGGAACAGCCCAGAACGGAGACGTATACTTCCAGGCCGTGGAGTCACGCAACCAGGTATATGATGCAGTTCCTGATATCGTGGCACGCTACATGGGTGAGATCAGCGAGCTCACAGGCCGCGAGTACCGTCCTTTCGAGTACTACGGAGCTGAGAACGCAGAGAACATCATCGTTGCCATGGGTTCAGTCACAGAGACCATCAAGGAGACCATCGACTATCTTTCAAGCCGCGGACGCAAGTACGGTCTCATCACCGTTCACCTCTACCGTCCATTCTCTGAGAAGTACTTCCTCAAGGTGCTCCCTAAGAGCGTGAAGAAGATCGCAGTCCTCGACCGCACCAAGGAGCCGGGAGCTCTCGGAGAGCCTCTCTTCCTCGACGTGAAGGCACTCTTCCAGGGCAAGGCAGGCGCTCCTGCAATCATCGGCGGACGCTATGGTCTTTCTTCAAAGGACACAACCCCTGCACAGATCATCGCAGTTTACGACAACCTCGACCTCAAGGAGCCTAAGGACGACTTCACCATCGGCATCGTTGACGACGTGACCTTCAAGAGCCTCCCTACCAAGGCTGAGATCTCCATCGTAAAGAAGGGCACAACCGAGTGCAAGTTCTTCGGTCTGGGTTCAGACGGTACTGTTGGTGCCAACAAGAACTCCATCAAAATCATCGGTACCCATACAGACAAGTACTGCCAGGCATACTTCGACTACGATTCAAAGAAGTCCGGCGGCTACACCTGCTCGCACCTCCGCTTCGGTGACCTCCCTATCAAGGCACCTTACCTCGTGAACACCCCTGACTTCGTTGCATGCCACGTACCTTCATATCTTGAGAAGTACGACGTGCTCAAGGGCATCAAGGACGGCGGCAGCCTCCTCCTCAACTCCATCTGGAACGAGGAAGAGACCCTCAAGAGAATCCCAGACAATGTAAAGGCCACCATCAGCCGCAAGCATGTCAAGCTCTATATCATCAACGCAACCAAGATCGCCGCAGAGATTGGTCTCGGCGGACGTACCACCACCATCCTCCAGAGCGCATTCTTCCGCATCTCAGGCATCATCCCTGCAGAGGAGGCCGTGAAGTATATGAAGGAGGCAGCCCTCAAGTCTTATGGCAAGAAGGGTGAGAACGTGGTGAACATGAACTACGCAGCAATCGACCGCGGTGGCGAGTACACAGAGGTTCAGATTCCTGCAGAGTGGGCAGAGATCAGCGGCAAGTTCGTCAACCCTAAGGCCGGCCGCCTCGCAACCCCATTCGTAAAGGTTATCGCAGACGTCGTCAACGCACAGTGCGGAGATTCTCTCCCTGTAAGCTCATTCCTTCCATACATGGACGGAACAATGCCTTCAGGCACAGCACAATATGAGAAGCGCGGAGTTGCAGTCAACGTTCCTGTATGGGATCCTGA
>JAGHUW010000009.1 GCA_018064625.1 Candidatus Cryptobacteroides equifaecalis
TGCTTCACTCCGCTGAGCCACTGCAGCACGCCGTGATACATGGTCGATGACAGCCTCTTGAAGAAGCCGAAATGCTTGTCCACCCTGCGGGCATAGACTATATCGTAGCCCTCCAGGGCCTTGTTCAGCAGCAGAGGCACATCCTCCGGACGGTTCTGCAGGTCACAGTCCATGACAACTATCCAGTCTCCGGTGACAAAGCTCAAACCGGCAGTGATGGCATAGTTCTCTCCGAAATTGCGGCTCAGGTTTATTCCCTTCACACGGGGTTCCTCCGCGCACACCTTCTTGATCTCCTCCCAGGTATTGTCCGGGGATGCATCATTTACGAGAATGATCTCAAAATCTTCAGTTATGGGGCTGAGGGACTCACGTATCCTGTCTACCAGGGCCCTTACCATCTTCTCTCCCTTATACTCAGGGGAAACAATAGAAATCTTCATAAAGCAGATCAGATAAAGAAAACAATGACTCCAGCCAATATGACGGCTATTCCTATGAACTTACGTGCGGGCAGCTTCTCCTTGAAGAAAAGCATGCCGAACAGAGGCACAATAAGGTAACTGCAAGACTCCATGGTTGAGAGTTCCTTGACCAGAACCCCCTTGCTCACAGCCCATATGTCTATGGCCATGGAGAGGAACATCAGGGCATAACCTCCTATCACCCATACATTCACATACTCCCTCCATAGGCTGTCATAATGCACCGTAGCTGCCTTTTTCAAAGACATCTGAGCCAGTGCAGCCACAAAGAGGCTGAATATTACAACAAGATGATATACCGTCATAGCTTTGTATACAGAACTATCCCTCCAACTATCATGGCCGCTCCCGCAACATTGCCCCAAGTAATGCTCTCACCCAGGAAGATGACGGAAATGAGCAGCACGAAAATAAGGCTCGTGCCCTTGAACATATAGGCCTCGGAAACAGGCATCCTCTTGATGATCTGCTGCCAGATCAGAGCATAGACGCCCAGCACCGCGACCGCCCCTCCCATATAGAGGAAGTAGCGAAGCGAGAACTGGGGCTGAGCCGATGCCAGCTTCACAAAAACCGATTCGCAGGCATAGACCAGATTGGCTCCCAGCAGGGCGACATATGTCCACCTACTCGAAGCCATTCAGAATATCCACAATGGCAGCAGCATCCTCAAGGCTCAAGGCCGGGCCAATAGGAAGGCTGAGTTCACAATCATGTATCCACTCGGTCACAGGCAGGCTCATGCCGTTCCATTCAGAATAGCATTCCTGCTTGTGAGGAGGTATGGGATAATGTATCACAGTACCCACTCCCCTGTCCTTCAGATAGGCCTGGAGCTCATTTCTGCGCTCGCAGAACACAGGGAAGAGGTGATATACGTTCATACTGTCATCCAGGCGCTCAGGAAGGGATATAAGAGGATTCGAGATGTGGTCATAATAATAAGCTGCAATACGCCTCCTGTGGTCGTTATCCTCATCCAGAAACCGGAGCTTCACGTCCAGCACCGCGGCCTGAATCTCATCCATGCGGCTGTTCCTTCCGCAGTACCTGAACACGTACTTCTTCTGAGAACCGTAATTGGCCAGAGCCCTTATCGCGGCAGCCAGCTGAGGGTCCCTGCAGGTGACGGCCCCGGCGTCGCCGAAGGCTCCGAGGTTCTTGCCCGGGTAGAAACTGTGGCCTGCAGCATCACCCAAAGCCCCCGTGCGCACGCCGCCCCAGCAGCAGCCATGAGCCTGGGCATTGTCCTCTATCAGCTTCAGCCCGTATTCGCGGCAGAGTTCCCCTATCCTTTCGGTGTAGGCACAGCGGCCGTAGAGGTGCACTATGAAGATTGCCCTGGTGCGGGAATTTATCCTCTCCTCTATCAGACTGTCGTCTATCTCAAGAGTATCCTTGCGCGGCTCCACCAGCACCGGAACCAGATGGTTTTCGGTTATCGCCAGAATAGAGGCGATGTAGGTATTCGCCGGCACAATAACTTCGTCCCCGTCCTGCATCAGGCCGAGTTCCTTATAGGCGCGGAATATCCAGATGAGGGCGTCGAGGCCGTTGGCGCAGCTCACGCATTCAGGCGAGCCTATGTAGGCCGCATAATCCTGCTCGAAGCGCGCGACCTCGCTCCCCTGCAGGTACCAGCCGCTGTCCACAACGCGTGAGACGGCCTCATGCAGCTCCGCAGAGTGCATGTCAGTAACGTCCTTCAGGCTGAGAAAAGGTATCATAACAAACCGTTTTCAATCATTTTCAAATAAGTGTCGTAATCCCTGATGTAGTCAGACTCGTCATAATTGTCCGAGGCAAGTACCAGGCAAATGGCGGACGGCTCGAACTCGAGTTCGCTGGCCCACACTCCGGGAGGCACATGCAGACCCTTGAGAGGATCATCCATCACCACCCTGCGTGTGTTCACACCGTCCTTGAGCTCCACGGTGAAGGTTCCGGACGGGGCAATGAGCACCTGATGGCACTTCTTGTGGGCATGGGCTCCGCGGGATTTCCTGTCCGGGATATTGAAGGAGTAGAACACCCTGCGTATCTCGAAGGGTATCTCCTTGAAGGCCTCGGCAATCACCAGGCCTCCCCTCTCATCAATCTTGTTCTGGAAGTCCAGAATCCTGCAATCGTCAACCGTCATCATTTCAATCTGTATAGGCGAACCGAGCATACAGGCTCCTGAGGAGTCTGCGCCACAAGTTCGTAGTTTTCATAAATAAATTCCACATCCTCCATGTAATAGGAGGCCTCGGTCATCACAACCCACTTCGGTCTCCGCGCACGCAGGCTGTAACTCTCGTCCATGGTATGTATATCGTATGCCGCAAGCACAGGGCAGGACGGGGTGAGCCCTGCATGAAGGAAGGCTCCCATCTGGCTTATCACATGAGGCTTTCTGTCTCCCTTGTAGGTATCCAGGTTATAGTTCCACACCGTATTCCTTTCATCTTCGGGAACCTGACGGAAGAGTTCATCAGTCTGGGCATAGAACTCGCGTGTCACGGAAGACCTGAGCCATGTATTCACCACAAAGCTGCACTCCCTGTAGCTGAACGCCACCAGAAGCGAGCATACGACCCAGAGGAAGACCTTCTGAGAATGCATGAGACAGAGGGTATAGCACAGCAACATGTAAGGGATCAGCGGAATCAGATAATGGTAGTAATCCCTCTTGCCTATGAGTATCACGGTGAAGACCAGCATGGGCACCAGCATGAACGAAAGATCCTTCAATCTCTCATCCCTGCGGGCAAGCAGCAGCGTTGTAACCACAATGAGCGCAGGTATGATGATCATACCTATTCCGCCCCAGGAGAACATCACGTCCCCGGCATACTTGATATTGTGGATGAT
>JAGHUW010000094.1 GCA_018064625.1 Candidatus Cryptobacteroides equifaecalis
ATCAAGGAAGAGAGGAGCCTGGCCGGAAAGCTTGAGCTCAAAGGGCACAAATACCAGAGCCTTTCTGATATCACAGACATTTTCGGCGCAAGGGTCATCACCTTCTACACAGACGAGGTGGACAAGATCTCTTCCCTTGTGAGCGACTGCTTCACCGTAGACTGGGAGAACAGCGTGGACAAGAGGAAGATGCACCAGATAGACAGCTTCGGATACAACTCCCTCCACTACATCTGTTCCATACCGCCGTCCCTCTACCAGGACCCGGCATTGCCTGAGATAAACAAGATAAGGTTCGAGATACAGATGAGGACCGCCCTGCAGCATGTCTGGTCCACGATCAACCATGACACAGGATACAAGTCCGGCTTCGAGATCCCTCGCGAATACATCAGGAGCATCAACTGCCTGGCAGGAATGCTCGAGATGGCAGACAACGAGTTCAGCCACATCAGGACAAGCATCAACGAATACAGGAGGAAGGTGGAGAATCTCGTGAGCGGAGGTCACTTCGAGGAAGTCCCTCTTGACGGGGATTCCTTCAAGAGTTACATGGGAATGAATCCGCTTCAGCCTCTGGTAGACAAGATAGCGGCCATCAATCAGGCGGAGATATACCAGACCAGCGTGATGCCTTATCTGGAAGTACTCAAACACCTGGGATTCAAGACCCTGAAGGATCTGGACAACCTCGTGCGCAAATACAAGGATGACGCATACAGGCTCGCCGTATTCCAGCTGGGAAGGACAGACCTGGACATCATAGCCTCCAGCATAGGGCTCCAGAATCTGCTCATATCATACATAATCAAGAACGGCGGAGGAGAAGCCGGGATCAAGAACATGTTCGACATTCTTGAGGGAGAGTCCGAATACAACACAAGCAGGGCGAAGAAACTCATGGAGTTCGCCGCACAAATCACAATCTGACAATCATTCACTATGGCAAACGCACACCTTGACACAGCATTCGTGGACAAAGCGATAAAATTCGCAGTCGACGCCCACGCAAACACCGAAAGAAGAGGCAAAGGCTTCCCATACGTCATCCATGTCCTGGAGGCGATGGAGATAGTCGCCACCATCACCCCTGACCCGGAGCTGCTCGCAGCCGCCGCTCTCCACGATACTGTGGAAGATACCGACGTCAGTTTCGAAGACATACGCAGGGAATTCGGTGAGAAGGTCGCAAATCTGGTTGCATCCGAGTCAGACACACCTGTGGCCGGAAGCAGCGAGCAAGACAGCTGGAGGGCAAGGAAGCAGGCGGCCATTGACAGACTGGCTGCCGCCCCATACGAGGCGAAGATAGTCGCTCTCGGAGACAAACTCTCCAACATGCGCGCAATCTGCCGCGACTACAACAGGATAGGAAACAAACTCTGGGGCATATTCCACGCCCCGGGCGGGATGGCAGACCACGAGTGGCATTACAGGGGACTCGCCGAGTCTCTCTGCGAACTGGCCGGCACCGATGCATACAGCGAGTTCTGCGCCAAGATAGAGGAGGTGTTCGGCCGCGAGAAACCGGAGCTCATCGATATGGACGACTACGAGCAGAGCGGTGAAGGATTCACTGCCACCAGCTATTTCAGCAAAACAGGTGACAAGATGATCAAGCTCTATACAGACTATGTGTCATCAACTGAGCCCGAGAAAGAGCTGAAACTGGCAAAGTCCGTGAAGAAGCTGGGAGTAAGGACCCCTGAGGTTTACCGTCTGGTGACGGACGGTAAGCGCATAGGTGTGGAATTCGAGCGCATAAGGGACAAGAAGTCCTATGCCAGAGCCATTTCCGACGAGCCGGAAAGGATGGAGGAGTACACCAAGGCCTTCGCTGTGCTGTGCCGACAGCTGCATAGCACAGCCTGCAACACCGCAGACTTCCTGCCGATATCGGCCCGATTCATCAACGCCACGAACAACTCGGCAAGGCTGAGCCTCGCGCAGAAAGGCAAGGTTATCAAATATATACACGGAATCAAGCCGGAGAGCACCTGCACCCACGGAGACATGCAGATCGGCAATGCCATAATGGCAAACGGTGTTTCCTACTGGATAGACCTTGCCGGTTTCAGCTACGGAAATCCTCTTTTCGACCTTGGAATGCTGGCTTTCGTGATGACCATAGAGTCAGATGAGGTGGCACAGAACCTTTATCACCTTAGCTGCAGCCAGCTGGCCAGGGTCTGGGACATTTTCCTCAAAGAATACTACGGCCCGGATGCCGACATAGAGAAGGCAAAGGAGGACATTGCCCCTGTGGTGGCACTGTACATGATAGATTTCTGCAACAGGAGCGAACCTGTCCCAGGAATGATGGAATACATAAACAAATATTTCCCTGACAATGATTAAGAGATTCGACCCAATCGAAGGGCGCAATGCCGAGATTATCGAAACAGTGATGGCATGCCCCGAAGTCCAGAGTCTGGACGAATCACAACAGTTCAAGGTGAGGCTCTGCGTTGAGGAGGTGGAAGAGAACATACTCTGCTACTCAGGTTCACTCTGGGTGGAAGTTTATGTAGGGATAGAGGACAACAGACTCGTGATCCGTTTCTCAGACGGAGGCATGGAATTCGATCCCCTTGCAAAGGAGGATCCTGACATAAACGCAAAACTGGAGGACAGGCGCATAGGTGGTCTGGGCATCTTCCTGTGCAAGCAGATGATGACTTCCGTGAACTACCATTTCGAGAATGGCTGCAATGTGTTCACGATGAAGCTTGCAATATAATGAGAAAAGTTCTGACCATCTTCTTCCTTTCTCTGATCTGCACCACTCTTGCGGCGCAGAAAGTCACCTTCATGCCACAATGGACCGCGCAGGCGCAGTTCGCAGGCTTCTATGTGGCTAAGGAAAAAGGTTTTTATGAAGATGAAGGGCTGGATGTTACCATTAAGCATATAGGTAACACCTCCACCGAAACTGTGATGGATCAGCTCCTTTCAGGCAAGGTTGACATTGCCGAGCAGCAGCTGCTTCCGTCCATGATAGAACGAAGTGAAGGTGCAAAGCTCGTCAACGTCTGGCAGCTGACACAGGTATGCGCCCTCTGCGCCGTGGCCAAGAAGCCGCTCAGCACGCCGGAAGACCTTGAAGGGATGACGATAGGCCGATGGACGACAGCCTACATCGAGCTGGCTGACGTTTTGCAGATAATAAACGGCATAAATGCGAAATGGGTATCCGCATTCAACCCTGTGACTCTTTTCATGTACGGAGCCATAGACGCCACCCTGTGCACGAGCTACCATGAACTCAACTCTATTCTTTTGAAAAAGGGAAACATCCCGGAAGAGAATATCCTGAGATTCTCCGAATTCGGTTTCAACAGTCCCGAGGATGGCCTTTATGTGACCGAAAAGTACTACAAGAGGAACAAGCCTGCCATTGAGAAGTTCGTGAGGGCGAGCCGAAGAGGCTGGGACTACGCAAGACAGAACGTAAAGGAGGCTCTCGAGATCACAAGAAAATACACGGACGAAGGGCATGTCATCACCAACGACGTGATGCAGGAGCATATGCTCAAGGAATACCTGAAGCTCATAGTCAACCCGGATACAGGAGTGGCAGATTACGCCCCGGTAAAGGAGGATGTTTTCATAAACCTCAACAAGCTGCTCTACGACATAGGTTACATCACCAGGCACCTGGACTATAAAGAGATGATAAAATGCGAGGAATAAGATCATTTTCCACCAGACTGAGTCTCAACATAGTGTATTTCACCTCCATTCTGTTCGTTATCACATTGGGCATCGTGGCGGTGAGTTCAACCAGGCTCATATCAGAAGAAGCGGAGACGTCTTCCAGGCACCTGTTGAGGTCTTCCATACTCCAGATAGAGAAGACACTGAAGTCCGTGGAGGCTACCGTGGAGGCCTGTTCATGGGATGTTGCCGAAGATATCTACAGACCGGATAAACTCTTCTCCTACACCCAATCCGTTGTTAAGGAAAGCAAAATAATACGGGGATTCGGAATCGCTTTCGCAAGCGATTATTTCGAAGGGAAGAAATACTTTTGCCCGTATTCATACAAGGATTCGGAAGGCAATATACACACAAGGAACATACAGGGGCCGGAATACAACTATTTTTACTCGGACTGGTATCTTCTGCCAAGCCTTATGAAGGAGCCTGTATGGACAGAACCTTATCACGGAGATGCCGGACTGGGCGTGCCTATCATAACCTATTGCTACCCTCTCTTGGATGAGGAAAACAATGTGTATGCTGTCCTTGTGGCAGACGCCCCTGTGCAATGGATGGCGGATATAACCAAGGACATCAAGCCATATCCAAATTCGGAGGTATTCCTCTACGGAATAAGCGGTTCCTACATCAGCCTGGGCAACGATTCGCGCTATGATGGAGAGACCCTTCTTTCTGTTGCCCTGCAGTCTCAGGATGCAGCAAAGGCTCACGCTGTCTGCGAGGTCATAATCAACAACGACAACGGAATAATAAAGTTCACGGACGAAGGGCAGAGAACCAAATTCATGGTATTCGGAAGCCTCTCCAACGGATGGAAAGCCGCGATAAGCTGCGAGTACCGCGAGGTGCTGAAAAGAGCATGGAAGATGAACTTCAACATGATCATCATTGCCATATTCGGGCTGATCATACTGTTCATCATATGCTATACCACCATACGCAGACTTACCCAGCCGCTGATGGAATTCTCCAAGACGGCAATGAGCATAGCTGAAGGAAACTTCAACACCGCACTTCCAAAGATCAACAGCGACGATGAGGTGAAGGATCTCAGGGATTCCTTCGAGCATATGCAGACCTCATTGAACTCATACATAAAGGAACTTCAGTCAACCACCGCAGTAAAGGAAAGGATTCAAAGTGAGCTGAACATTGCAAGCAGCATACAGATGTCCATGCTGCCAAAGAATTTTCCTGATCACAACCTGGTCGATATCCACGCTCTGCTCAAACCGGCAAGGGAAGTCGGTGGAGATCTGTACGACTTTTATCTTGACGGAGACCTGCTGTATTTCATAGTTGGAGACGTCTCCGGCAAAGGAGTCCCGGCAGCTATGTTCATGACAGTGGCAAGAACCAGTTTCCGCTTCGCAGCTTCCATGGAAGTACCTGTGAACGAGATAGTCTCAGCCATGAACAATGCCGCATGTGAGGGAAATGACTCAAACATGTTCGTGACTTTATTCGTGGGCAAGGTCAACCTCAAGACAGGAGATATGGAATACTGCAACGGCGGGCACAATCCTGTGGTATTGGTTACCCCTGACGGAAAGCCTGCATTCATGGATGTAAAGCCTAACCTTGCCATAGGTCTCTTCCCGGACTTCCCATACGTGGCACAATCAATGCATGTGGAAAGTGGCAGCCGCTTTGTTCTTTACACTGACGGAGTAACTGAGGCTGAGAGAGCGGACAAGCAGCAGTACGGAGATGGAAGGCTGCTCGCATGGGCTGAGGGAATCCAGAAGATGGACAGTTCGGAGGAAGCCTGTGAATCCCTTTTCAGCAGCGTGAAAGCCTTTGTGGAAGGCAATGAACAGAATGACGATATAACGATAATGATAATAAAAATTCAATAGCCTTATGGACATTAAAATCACAAAGAACGGAGCCAAGACTCTTGCTGTTCTCAGCGGAAGGCTCGACACAACAAATGCAGATCAGTTCCAGAAAGACATCACTCCTCTCATGGAGGACCCGACACCAGACATCGAACTCGACTGCACAGACATGGAATACACTTCAAGCCAGGGTCTCAGACTCTTCCTCATGCTCCAGAAGAACGTAAGCGCTAAGAGCGGATCCATGGTCATGACAAACATGAAGCCTCAGGTCAAGGAAGTCTTTGACATCACAGGATTCTCCAACATCATCAAGATCAAGTAAGGATTTCCTTATACATCAAAGAGAACAGGATGACCTTGTCGGTCGTCCTGTTTCTTTTTATTTCGACCTTCTTCCTTTATCTGCATCAAAAGTGCACAACCAAGTAATCATAGTCAGCGGCGGAAGACAATTGAATTATCCCGGGTCACAGTACCCATGCCCAGAGAGCCCTCTGTGGGGGTATGCTGTGTCCCAAGCCATCTGTGAACCATATCGGGTAACAGTAAGGTGCCATAGAAGTGCGTCAGATGGGGC
>JAGHUW010000032.1 GCA_018064625.1 Candidatus Cryptobacteroides equifaecalis
GAGAAGACCCACCTGCGCTATTTCGCCCTGCATATCGAGGAACTCTCGATGCAGTCCATGAAGATAGCGGACCAGCTTTCGGTCATGTCAATACGCAGGGGGAGTGAGGAGAACCAGTCGAGTTTGCTGCGTTACGCTCTGCAGTCTGCAGCCGTGTTATCATGTCTGCTAATCGCTTTCCTTTTCTTCCGCTATGGTTCGCAGATCAGTCCGCTGCCGTTCATATTATCCGGTGTGGTGGTTCTGGCTGTCCTCTCTGCCGTATTTCTCAGGATCCACAGGGTGCAGAAGATATCCCGCAACCGCCTGCTGGCGCAGGAGGATGAGATAAGCAACAGCAACCGCAAACTCTCCGAGATGGAGGCCAGGATAATATCCATGGAGAACGACCACCTGCAGAATCTGCTTGATGTGAAGAGGAAGGAGGCCACGGGTATGGCGGGGAAGATGAGTGAACAGAAAGAATTTCTTGATTCGATATATAATATGGTGATTCAGGCAGAGTCCTCCACTGACAGGGAAGATAAGGACAACCTTCTTCATGAGATGAAGACAAGATTGTCCTTGAGAAACAATCTCTCGGATGAGAAGGACTTCTATACACAGGTGGAATCGCTCCACCAGGATTTCTCCACTAGGCTTGCTGCGAGATTCCCGCAGCTCACGGCCCAGGAGAGAAAACTGGCCATGCTGCTGAGGCTGGAGTTTTCCTCCAAGTACATCGCCATGCTTCTCAACATCTCCACAAGGAGCGTAGAGGTGGAGAGGCATAGGATGAGGTCCAAAATGGGTCTCGAAAGAGGCCAGAACCTGACTGAATTCATAAAAACCATTTAATCAACCATTATGAAAAAATTCTTTTTAACAATTCTTGCTCTTTCAGTGAGTGCGGCTCTTTTCGCACAGGAGGAGGAAGTACAGTACAACCAGTATGGCGTCAGAGTGAAAACCACAGCTCTGTCTGCCGAGTCGCAGGACGGATTCCTCGTGCTCCGTTCAAAGGACAACAACTATAAGATCTGGCTCGACAACCGTGTACAGGTTGACGGAGCTTCCTTCTGGGGAACCGAGGCATACGCCGATGAAATCGGTGACGGCGTATCCATCAGACGCGCCCGTTTTGCAGTGAAGGCCCAGGTTACCAAGAACTGGTACGGAGAGATCGATATGGATCTGGCAAATGGAGTGTTCGAGCTCAAGGATGCCATCATCCAGTTTAAAGGTATCCCTAATCTGGAACTCACCGCAGGTAACTTCAAGGAGTTTTTTGCAATCCAGAGGAACAACTCTTCACGCTACCTCCAGTTCATGGAGCGTCCTATGGTTGCCCAGGCTCTCACCCCTTCACGCCACCTCGGAGTGAATGCCAAGTATGCAAAGAACTGGTTCTGGGCCAGTGCAGGTGTGTTCTTCCAGAGCATCGACAACTCTGAGACCCGCACCTTCGTGGAGAGCGCCAACAAGGACTTCGGTCTCAGCGAGGGCCGCAGCTATACCGGAAAGCTTATCTTCATGCCTGGTTACAACAATGAAGACTGGGGCCTTCACATCGCAGGTGCCGCTTCTTACCGCACCCCTAAGAACGACGACGAGAATGCTGCACTCAAGGGAGTCCCTTCAGTACGTTTCAGCACACGCAACTCCAACTCGATCAACCGCAAGAAATATATCGATACAGACGAGATTGCAAACACCCACCACGATTTCCTCTACACAGGCGAGTTCGCAGGTTACTACAAGGGCCTTCGCTGGGAGGGTGCATACATTGCAGACGATAACTTCGTGGTAGGTTCCAAGACTCCTTCACACCTCTGGGGATGGTATGCCCAGGGAGGTATCCTTCTCTTCGGCGGCCGCCAGAGATACGATGCCAACGGTGCAAAGTTCACCCGTGTGAAGCGCGGACAGAAGTGGGGAGATATCGAGCTCTGTGCACGTTATGAGTACATCGACTTCAACGGTCTCCAGTCTGGCCCTGCAGGTGCTGCCGAGGCTTACGCTCTCGGTCTCAACTACTACATCAACAATCATGTGAAGATCGTTCTCAACTATCAGTACAACAACAACGACCGTTACGCCAACGGTAAGGGCAACAAGTTCTTCGTCGGCCTCGACGAGGCTGGAAAGCCTACAAAGGATTACACCAAGGTCGTAGCTGCTGACGGAAAGGCCGGTGTAGACTACAGCATGCTCGCAGTACGTTTCGAGATTAACTTCTAAAAATCTGAAGAAAACATGAAAAAGATATTCGCAATAATCGCACTTGCCCTTCCGCTTGTACTTACATCATGTCTCAAGGACAAGATTTATGAAGGACCTTCAACAATCACGGCACTGACTCTCAATCCTGTGGCTCCTACATCGAATGATGCAGTGACTGTAAGCGTGGAGACAGCTGGTCTTCAGGACCTCAAGTCGGCAAACCTTACCTACAACGGAACATCCGTGGATATGACAGTGACAGGAAAGAAGGCCAGCGGCGTCATCCCTGCACTTGCAGACAAGACAGTTGTCAAGGTTGTGGTTAACGTTGTGAACGCAGCCGGCTACACTACAACAAAGGAGGCGGAATATACTGTGGGCAATCCTCCTACAGATTGGACCAAGCTTGTGATCAACGAGCTTTACGGTGCAGGCGCAGACAATGAGAAGTATATCGAGCTCTACAATAACTCAGACTTCGCAATCAGCCTCAAGGACGTTTATATCCACAAGGACGAGGGTCTCTGCTGGACAGGTCTTGAGGGAGAGGAAGTCCCTGCACACGGATTCTTCCTCATCCTCGGTGCCAAGGGCACTACCGAGAGGGGAATCAGCTCAGGTTTCTCAGCAAAGAAGAGCGTTCTCATCCAGCTATTCAACCCTTCAGGCCAGCTTGTGGACAAGTTCGAGAGAGGAGATGGTTCCCTCGGATGGGGCAACCAGGGCCTTCCTAACAATACCGGAGCATGGGCAAGAATCCCTGACGGAAAGGGAGATGTTGTGATTGTCACAAATCCTACTCCTGGCACGGCAAATGACAACACAGGTGCAACACCTGATCCTGATTACGTGAAATAATACTTAATCTATCTACATATAATGGCAAAAGAAGAAATGAAAATCGGCGAGATCTCGAAGCCACGTTTCGAGTTCCGCTCTTTCGGCCAGGACTTCAGCGCAGCTGCAGCCCGCATGGCACGTCTGTCAGTTCCTGTACCGGAGAAGGTATGGGAACGCAGCAGCGACGAGATATACATCATCTCCCGCAAGAACGACATCAACAACACCAAGATCCGCAACGGAAAGATGGACATCAAGACCTACGTCCAGACAGTTGACGGCCTTGAGCAGTGGAACCCTCTCATGAAGGGTGAGTTCCCTATCGCCAAGGAAGTGCTCGTGAACGAGGTTTTCCCTGCATTCATGGTAGAGATGCCGGAACTTACCAAGGACACCTACACCTACGAGGAGTTCATCGCCATGGTGAAGGCAAATCCTGATCTTGCAGCTGTGCGTGTGCACAAGCAGCGCTTCGGCTACATGGTTAACGATACCATCTGCGAGGTGGGCAACGTCCTCATCAACGGAGCAAAGATCGTTACCATCAATTCTGAATCTACAGAGATCGAGGATATCAAGAAGACCATCGCAGACTGCGGTCTCGAGGGAGTTGAGAACATCAACTATCTCCAGGCTATCAAGCGTGTGATCGGCATGTCAGACAAACCACTTGCAAACGAGTAGTATTATGGCACAGGAAATTGAAAAGAAATTCCTCGTAAAGGGTGACTTCAAGGCTGAGGCTGTGAAGGCTACCCGCATCACCCAGGGTTATCTCTGCTCAGTGCCTGAGCGCACCGTACGCATCCGCGTCAAGGGAGAGAAAGGTTTCATCACCGTCAAGGGAATAGGCAATGCCTCAGGCGCATCCCGCTTCGAGTGGGAGAAAGAGATTCCTGTAGATGAGGTAAAGTCACTTCTCGAGCTTGCAGAGCCGGGTGTTATCGACAAGACACGCTACATCGTCAAGAATACCGACGGGGTTCACACCTGGGAGGTTGACGAGTTCTACGGAGACAACGACGGACTTACCGTTGCAGAGGTCGAGCTCGCAGACGAGAACGAGGCTTTCGACAAGCCTGAGTGGCTTGGAGAGGAGGTCACAGGTGACCCTAAGTATTTCAACTCGATGTTGATGAAGAATCCTTACAAGAACTGGAAATAATGGAACAGAAAGCAATGGGGGCGGCGTTCGATCCGCTCGACATGAACAATTACAGGATTGAGAAACTGCCTAAGATGCAGAAATCCAAGTTTGAAACCTGGATGTCAAAGCTGGGAGGACCTCTTGCCCTCATTGCTTTTGTTGTTATCTACTGGTTCTGCAGCATAGGATTCATAGACAATCTTGATACAGCCACGCTGGCGGCAAAGGCGCAGAAGCGTCTCGAGGTTCTGGGCCTTGAGGATTTCCTGCGTGCCAACTACGCCATGCTTGGAATCTTCGCCGCCGGAATCATCCTCTGGATGACCGAGGCCATACCGAATTATCTGACATCGCTGCTGATAATACTCGGCATAGTTCTCTGCGGCGTCACCACACAGAAGGAGGCCCTTGCGCAGCTCGGGCATCCGGTGATGTGGCTGAACATACTCAGTTTCGTGCTTGCGAGCATGCTCGTGAAGACGAAATTCGCGAAAAGGCTTGCCCTGGCCTTCGTGATCCGCTTTGGAAAGAGTGCAAAGGGCGTACTCTGGAGCTTCATGATAATCAACCTTGTGCTGTCCGCCTTCATATCGGCCACCACGGTCAAGGCCACCATCATGCTGCCGATCTTCATGACGGTCTGCGCCATCTACGGCGCCCATTCGGGCAACAGAAACAATTTCGGGCGCAACCTCGTGATACAGAATCTTTTCCAGGTGAACATCGGCGCAAATGCCTTCTACACTGGTTCCGGCGCCCATCTCCTGGCAATCTCCCTTATGGCGGGATACCTCGGCAGCTGCGACTTCGGCTATGCCGACTGGCTCATCGCCGTGGGCCCTATGAGCGTAATCATACTCGTAGTGGGCCTGCTTTTGGGAATATATGTTTTCTTCCCTATGAAAAAGGAAGAGCAGGTGCCTCAGATAGAAGGAGGCCTCGAACGCCTGAAGGTGGAACTCGACGCCATGGGAAAGATGAGCGTCGAGGAATGGAAATCCGTCGCCATCTTCATGCTTGTACTGTTCCTCTGGGTCACCAAGGGAACTTTCCATGAAATAGACGAGACGATAGTCGCCCTTCTTGGTGCGGTGATTGCCCTTCTTCCGGGCGTGGGTGTGGTCAAATGGAACGATGTGGACATTCCATGGCACCTCATGCTCTTCAGCGCCGGTGCCTACACCCTCGGCAGCGG
>JAGHUW010000018.1 GCA_018064625.1 Candidatus Cryptobacteroides equifaecalis
GGAACCGGGTCGTAGCCGCTCCCGCCCCAGGGATGGCAGCGCAGTATGCGCTTCAGCGCGAGCCAGAAGCCCTTTATCGGCCCGTATTTTCTGAAAGCCTCCAGCGCATATTGGCTGCAGGTGGGGGTGTAGCGGCAGCTGGCCGGAGTCAGCGGGGAGATGCATAGCTGATAGAAGCGAATCAGCAGGATGAAGGGGGCGGAGAGTATGGTCTTGAGAGTCATGCCGGATTCATTTTCTCCAGTATGGATGCCACTTCTTCGCGTATGGTGGAGTACGGGGCCACTTCCGGGGAGCTGTACACCAGCATCAGGTCGTGCCCCTTTGTGCCCAGCAGCTCTTTCTGGGTGCGGTAGGCCTCCCTCATGCGGCGCTTGAGAAGGTTGCGTTTCACCGCACGCTTAAAGTACTTCTTGGGCACTGATACAAGGATGCGGTTGAGCTCGGCCCCCTCGTTGCTGACTGTGCAGTATTTAAGATGGCCGAAGCCTCCCCAGCGCCCCTTGTGCACCAGGTTGTCTATGGCCGTCTTTCCGCACAGCCTCTCCTCTTTGCTGAGGGTGGCTCCCATTTATTTTGAATTGATGCAGAGTTCTATTGCCTTTGCCGCAGACGGAGCCTCGGGACTCGGACCCTTCACGGCAATCTGGAGACCCGCGTCTTCCATTGCCTTGACAACGGACTTTCCGAAGCTGATGAACTTGATGTCTCCCTGCTTGAAATCAGGGTAGTTCTCATAGAGAGAAGTGACGTCGCTGTTGTTGTACATCACTATTATGTCGTATGAGTGAAGGTCTATGCCGTGAAGGTCCTGGGATACAGGGCGCACGAGAACACCTACGGTGTAATCGAGACCAGCCTTCTCGAACTCTGATGTAATGGGAGTGGTATTGGCGTTGGCCGAGGTGGTGATGAGGAACTTCTCTCCCTTATGCTTTGCCGTTATGAGGGCAGCGACAGATGCAGGTGTGCCTGTGCCGAAGAATATCTTCCTCTTCCTATATACTATATGCTTCTGCAGGTACATGGCCACAGCCTCCGTGGTGCAGAAATATTTCATGGTCTCAGGCACCTTGAACCTCATCTCCTCGCAGAGATGGAAATAGGCATCTATGGCATGCTTGGACGAAAATACGATTGCAGTATAATCCGGGAGATTGATTTTTTCAGCCCTGAAGTCCTTCGCCGGAAGTGTCTCCACAAGGAAGAATGGGTGGAAATCGATTGTGGCTCCCATGTTGTTCCTGAGATTGTCGAACGGGGCTGTTATAGATGGTTCCTGCTGGGAAATCAATACTTTCATAGTGGGTTTCTACCTTATATTAAAATAATGTCCCGCAGGCAATCAGAATGCCTGCCGGGATTAATTCCAGACTGCAAAGATACAAAATTGTTGCGAATCCGGAGCAATACTGCGTCAGATTTTGTTTGGTGCCATAGAGCGCGAACACTGCGGAGATAATGATTTCCACCCCTAGAACATCGGTAATGAGCCGGTCTGATGCATTGAAAGTCAGCAGCACGCCGCAGCTGAAGAGCATGAACAGAACCATCACTATAAAATAGGAATATATAGCATGATGCACCATTGCGGAAGGCTCCTGGCTAAGTTTGGGGCCGGTTGCTATGAAGATGATGTGCCGAAGTAGCAGGTAGCCGAGGAATGAGAGGATGACGATGGTGCTTCTCCACTCGGCCGGAACCTTGTCCAGATAATCCGGGGAATAGATGGAGAACCTGTCCAGCATAAGGCAGAAAGGTATGACCATGGTCCAGAAGAGGAAGGTCCTCATCTGTGCAGAGGTGTAGCTGTGCTCTATTTCGTAGTGGGCTTTGACCCTGGAGTAGCAGTCCAGCAGGAGAGGCAGCATGCGAAGCAGCTCGGTCAGAAGGACTATGAAGCTTATGACCGACAGCGTTATGTATATCCTGTTGGAAACGAGCTCTCCCCAGGCCGCAGCCTGCAGCCCGTCCGTCAGGGCTTCCTGCGGAAGGTGAAGCTTTCCCGGATTGAAGAGGCTGCTGTCCATCAGTTCCCACGTTTAGCGTTGTAGCCCATTGACTGGAGAAGTTGCACGAGCTTGTCCCTCAGGTCTCCCTGTATGGTAATCTCGCCGTCCTTGGCCGTACCGCCCACTCCGCAGCGGGTCTTGAGGGTCTTTGCCAGAGCCGCAAGGTCGTCGGCCCTGCCCACGAAGCCTTCTATGAGGCTGACCTGCTTCCCGGCCCTCTGCCGGCGGTCTATTCTCACTATGAGTTTCTGCTTGGATGGCGGGAGGGTGTCGGGCTCCTGCTCAGGGGCCGCCTCTTGATATTGGAAGTCGGGGTTGGTGGAATATACCACGCCTAATCGTTTTTTCCAGTCTGAATCACTCATTGGGTCTTTTTTTTGCAAAGTTAACGAATTCCTTTTGTATCTTTGCAAGTTATGGACAACAAGACATTCAAACTTTGGCACAGACTGGGAGCCGCAGTGGCTTTCGTGGCCTCTGCCATAACCTATCTTCTTACCATAGAGCCCACTGCATCTTACTGGGACTGTGGTGAGTTCATCGCTTCCTCATACAAGCTCGAGGTGGGTCACCCGCCGGGAAACCCCGTGTTCCAGATAATCGCAAGGCTTTTCACCATGCTCGGAGACAATATGCACGCCGCAGTTCTGGTGAATGCCATGAGCGCCATCTGCTCAGCTCTGACCATAATGCTGCTCTACCTGACCATAGTGTGGTTCGTAAAGAGGACCCTGGTCCGTGGTGCGCAGTACAGCACCGGACAGGTGATCTCCATTGTGGGCTCCGGTCTGGTGGGTTCCCTTGCCTATTGTTTCTCGGACACCTTCTGGTTCTCTGCCGTGGAAGGCGAGGTGTATGCGATGAGCTCGCTTTTCACCGCCGTGGTCTTCTGGGCAATGACCATGTGGTATGACCATGCGGACGAGCCTCACTCCAACAAGTGGATTGTGCTCATCTCCTTCCTCATGGGTCTGAGCATAGGCGTGCACCTGCTCAACCTCCTCGCCGTGCCGGCTCTGGTGTTCATGTTCTACTACAGGACGCGCGAGGACAGGCCTTTCAGCTTCAAGGAGATCCTTGGGATAGCGCTGGTGGGATGTGTCATCCTCGGCCTGCTTGTCTTTGTCTTCATCCCTTATCTGCCTAAGCTGGCGGCCTATTCGGACCTCTTCTTCGTGAACGTCCTCGGCCTGCCTTACAATACCGGTGCCGCCTTCTTCATGGTGGTGGTGCTGGGACTCTGCTTCTGGGGACTTTTCCGCACGATGAAGAGCGGAAAGGTTTTCCTCAACACAGCGCTGCTCTGCGTGACCACTCTCCTTGTGGGCTTCTCGGTGTTCAGCATCGACATCATACGCTCCTGCGCCAAGACCCCTACGAACGAGTATCAGCCGGATAACGCGTTCACCCTCGTGAGATACCTCAGCCGCGAGCAGTACGGTTCCACCCCGCTCGTGTATGGGCAGTATTACGGTGCACCTTACGATGTCAAGAGCGAGAAGTACTGGGCGCCGTTAGACGGCAAGTACAAGAAGGTGGAGGGCCCTCTGGACGCAGATTACCACGCTTCCGGCAAGATGCTCTTCCCACGCATGTGGGCCACATCGCCGGACGGTTCATACGAGAAGTTCTACGAGAGCTACAACAGCGGCAAGGGTCGCAAGGTCTCCGGAGCCAAGTACCGCAAGCCTACGATGTGGGACAACCTGAATTTCTTCATGGACTATCAGCTGAACTGGATGTACTGGAGGTATTTCATGTGGAATTTCGTGGGGCGCCAGAATCAGGTCCACTCCCCTAGCCCGGGAGATATTTTCCACGGCAACTGGGAGAGCGGGATAAAACCTATAGACAATCTTCTTTTAGGAGATCAGGAGGACGCGCCTGCCTGCCTGGCGGACGATCCGGGCAAGAACCATTATTTCTTCCTTCCTCTGCTTCTGGGCATTCTGGGACTCTGTTTCCAGTTCGAGAAGGACAGGAGAGGCTGCTTCCTGAATTTCATGATGTTCTTTATGACGGGCATAGCCATTGTGCTCTACCTCAACCAGCCGCCTTTCCAGGTGAGGGAAAGGGACTACGCGTATGCCGGTTCCTTCTATTTCTTCAGCGTGTGGATAGGAATCGCCGTTGCGGCAATAAGCAACTGGATCACGAGTGCCACCAAGGGCAGGTACGAGACCGCCATCTCCGGCGCAGTCTGCGCAGCATGCCTCGCCGTGCCTGTGGAGATGGGAGCCCAGAACTGGGACGACCACGACCGTTCAGAGAGGCGTACCGCCGTTGAGATGGCATACAACTACCTCAATTCCGTAGGCGAGAACGGCATCCTCATCACACACGGAGACAACGATACCTTCCCTCTCTGGTACGCCCAGGAGGTGGAGGAGTGCAGGCCTGACCTGCGAATAGTGAACACTTCCCTGCTGGGGACCGACTGGCACATAGACCAGATGACCTGGGCCAGCAACAAGTCTGCCCCGCTGCCGCTGAGCGTCCCTCACAGGATGTACCTCTACGGAACAAACGAGTACGTGCCGATTGTTGCGCGCAAGGAGGTGGACGTGATGAACATCCACGACGTGATGACCCTGTTCAAGCACCCTCAGGTGAAGATATCCGCATCTGACGGCACCAAGGTCGATTATCTCCCTGCAAGGAGGATCTCCGTTCCTGTGAACAAGCAGAACGCCCTGAAGGCCGGCATCATCAACGAGGCCGACATGGCCAGCGTTCCGGACAGCATCATCCTCAGCATCTCCCCGGACAAGAACTATCTCTCCAAGCCGGAGCTCTTCATGCTCGACCTGCTGGACGGTTATGAGTGGGACAGGCCTATCCATCTGCTCAACAAGGGCGGTGACCTGGATATGGGAATCAAGGATTACCTGCAGTTCGTGGGCTATTCCTACAAGTTCACCCCGTTCCGCAACAAGATCACAGCTGACGATCTGGACAAGGTTGATACAGACCTTCTCTACCGCAACATGACGGAGGTTTACAAGTGGGACGCGATTTCCAATGAGAGATATTTCATTGATTACCAGAACATGTACACTCATCTTGGCGTGAACTCGATACGCTCGATGTTCAACAACTGCGCCCGCGCATTCATGGCCGAGGGCCAGAACGACAGGGCGCTCGAGATGCTGGACAGCTGCCAGACCATCATGGCCCGCTACCCTCTCGATGCCATTCCTGTGGGCTTCGCAGGTAATGACTACGTGATTGCGGACATGATTCAGAACTACTTCAAGCTCAGCCAGAATGACAAGGCCAGGGAGCTTGCAAGGGCATTCGGCGAGGAACTGCTCACCACCGCACGCTTCTACCTCGAATTCTACGAGTGGGGCAAGAGCGACTTCGAGATGGCCGCCAACTACATATATTATGTAGGCGACATCCTCACCAGGAACGGTGAGAAGGAACTGGCGGACATCCTCACGGACACCCTTGAGAAAATGATAGATGTTGCTGTGAACTAGCGTTCTAAACGCACGACGATTGAAAGCGGCAGAGCCTTCCCGAAGCGGTCACGCAGGGCAAGCTCGCCGCTTTCTATTTTCTTGATGCCGCCGAAGGCCTGCTTCGCCACTGTCTCGCCCAGGAGGGCCGAGTAGCCGTTGGAGTAGAGATTCAGCACGAGGAATGCGTCCTTCGGCGCGAGTATCCCGTTAACGGTGCGGAGCATCTCGAAGAGGCACTCGTCCAGCTTCCACTTCTCCCCGTCCGGGCCGTGGCCGTAAGCCGGAGGGTCGAGGATTATTCCCTGATAGACGTTCCCGCGGCGTGCCTCGCGCTTGGCGAACTTCATGGCGTCCTCCACTATCCAATGGATGCCGTCCAGGCCCGAGTTCTCCATGTTCCCGCGCGCCCAGGTGACTACCTGTCGGACCGAATCCAGATGGACCACGTCGGCCCCGGCAGCCTTGGCCGCGAGCGACGCAGCGCCGGTGTAGGCGAAGAGGTTCAGCACCTTGGGGGTCTGACCTCTCTGCCTTGCCTCGCTGACTTTGCGGTAGATGTAGTCCCAGTTCGCCGCCTGCTCGGGGAACACGCCCACGTGCTTGAAGGAGGTGAGGCCGAGGCGGAGCTTCATCTTCAGCCCGTCCGAATTCCTGTAGTCGATGAACCACTGGTCGTCCATGCGCTTGAGCCTTTCCCAGGTTCCGCTGTCTTCCTTGCCGGCCTTGCCGAAGCCTGCGCCCGGTCTGAAGTGCGTGTGGGTGAGCTTGTTCCACTCCTGCTGACTCATGCTTTTGTCCCAGAGGGCCTTTGGCTCGGGACGCGAAAGCACGTAATTGCCGAAGCGTTCAAGCTTCTCGCCGTTGCCGCTGTCTAGGAGTTCGTAGTCTTTCCAGGAGAGGGATGGATATTCAATCATGGTTCTTGGATTTATTAAATTGATTGCAAAGATATTGAAAATTACTAAATTTGTAGGCTGGAATACAAATTTACACTATTATATCATGCAACAACACATTGACAGTTACGATTTCGCCGGAAAGAAGGCGATCGTTCGCGTTGACTTCAACGTTCCTCTCAACGAGAATTTCGAAATCACAGATGACACACGTATCCGCAGGGCTATGCCTACACTCAAGAAGGTTCTTGAGAAGGGCGGTTCAGTGATCATCATGTCTCACCTCGGACGCCCTAAGAAGGTTGATCCTAAGTTCTCCCTCAAGCACATCGTAGCACGCGTATCAGAGTGCCTCGGTGTTCCTGTACAGTTCGCAGAGGACTGCCAGAAGGCTCAGGAGCAGGCAGCTGCCCTCAAGCCGGGCGAGGCTCTTCTTCTTGAGAACCTCCGCTACTACGCTGAGGAGGAAGGCAAGCCACGCGGACTCGCAGAGGACGTGACCGACGAGGAGAAGAAGGCAGCAAAGAAAGCCGTAAAGGAGAGCCAGAAGGGCTTCGTGAAGACCCTCGCGTCTTACGCTGACTGCTACATCAACGACGCATTCGGTACAGCTCACCGTGCTCACGGTTCAACCGCTCTCATCGCAGAGTACTTCCCTAACGACAAGATGTTCGGTTACCTCATGGAGGGCGAGATCAAGGCTATCGACAACGTACTCAAGAACGCTCAGCATCCTTTCACCGCAATCATCGGTGGTTCAAAGGTATCCAGCAAGCTCGCAGTGCTCGAGAACATGCTTGAGAAGGTAGACAACCTCATCATCGGTGGTGGTATGGGATACACCTTCATCAAGGCTCAGGGCGGCCAGATCGGAAACTCTCTCCACGAGGACGACCTCATGCCTAACGCACTCGAGATTCTCGCAAAGGCCAAGGAGAAGGGCGTGAATATCTACCTTTCTACCCAGACCCTCATTGCTGACGCATTCTCTGCAGACGCCAACACCCAGATCGTTCCTTCAAACCAGATCCCTGAGGAATGGGAAGGCGTTGACGCAGGTCCAGATTCACTCGCAACATGGAAAGAGGTTATCCTGGGCTCCAAGACCATCCTCTGGAACGGCCCTGTAGGTGTGTTCGAGATCCCTGCATTCGCAAAGGGTACTCTCCAGATCGCCGAGGACCTCGCAGCAGCTACCGCAGCAGGCGCTTACACCCTCGTTGGTGGTGGCGACTCAGTTGCAGCAGTTACCCAGATGGGCTACGCTGAGAAGGTAAGCTACGTTTCTACCGGTGGTGGCGCAATGCTCGAGGCACTCGAGGGCAAGGTTCTCCCTGGTATCGCAGCCATTCTGGACTAATACTCTTTTGAGAATATCATTCAAGGAGGATGACCCCGCGGGATCATCCTCTTTCTTT
>JAGHUW010000041.1 GCA_018064625.1 Candidatus Cryptobacteroides equifaecalis
GCCTGGGGCAAGGATGAGAACGGACAGGATGCAGCGTACGGCGTGTGCTATAGCGGCATACCTCGCAGCGACAATGGGCTGGAGTCCGGAATGAACAATACATGCCTGGTAAAGACCTATGACGGCATCAACTATAGCCTTGTGTGCAAACTGCCATTCGCACCCGAGGAAGCAGCCAACGAGACTGCACCCCTTTTCCTTCCGGACGGCAGACTGGCGCTCTGGGTACGACGCGAGAAACTTGACGGCCACGGCCACTGGGGCGTGAGCTCTGCGCCATACACGGACTGGAGTTTCAAGGACATGGGCATGAGGCTCGGCGGCCCTTACCTCTGCAATCTGGATGAGAGCACGATAATCGCATGCAGCCGCAGCTACAACATGAAAACCTCCTACCGCACCGTGCTGATGACCTGCGGAGCCGAAGGCGACTTCCACGAGGTATGCTTCCTGCCATCCGGAGGGGAGGCCGGAGACACAGCCTACGCCGGAATGATAAAGGTTGGCGACGAACTATGGGTATCTTACTACTCCCGCAAAGGTGCAAAAAAGCCTTCCATCTACCTTGCCAGGATGCCGCTGAGCATGTTCCACTGAGTTTTGTAGAATATCCTTGCGATGATTCAGACGGCGAAAAGCTACAGGCAACGGTGAAAAGATGTATATTTACATAAAAATGAAAAAGACATCATGGGACAGATAGAACAGATGCTCGAATTCAACAGGGAATTCGTCAAGAATAAGGAATATACACACCATCAGACAAGCAAGTATCCGGACAAGAAGATTGCGATTGTGACCTGCATGGATACCCGTCTGCTCACACTCCTTCCGGCAGCGCTCGGTATCAAGAACGGGGATGTGAAGATGATCAAAAATGCCGGTGCTGTAATCACCAATCCTTTCGACAGCACTGTCAGAAGCCTTCTTGTCGCGATTTATGAGCTCGGGGTGAATGAGATCATGGTAATAGGCCACACCGGATGCGGAGTGCAGGGTATGGATTCAAAGGAAATGCTGCACCTCATGCGTGAGAGAGGCATCGATGAAGAGCATATCAGCCTCATGCGTCACTGCGGCATCGACTTGGACTCCTGGCTTCACGGATTTGACGACACCGAATCGGCAATAATCGAGACCGTGGACCTTATCCGCAACCATCCCCTCGTTCCGAAGGATGTCAATGTTGCCGGTTACATAATGGATTCCGTCACCGGAGAGCTGACATCGATTTCCTGACTTTGACTATGCGTCACCCTGTTCATTTGGGTCGATTTTCAGTGCATCCAGCAGCGGCCTGAGGGCCTCTTGCTGAGGTGTAGTGAAGAGGGTCTGTGAGAAGGTCTCTCCGTTTGGTAGCCTCAGGCGTATGGTCGTGATTGTCTTCGCTATTCCAAGCACCCTGTCCACGCTCATTCTAAGACTTATTGAGCAGATGACGCGTTCAAGCTCCTTATAGACCTTGTAGGCCACGAAGCAGATGCAGATGTGGGCCTCGATGCGTTTCTCCGTGAAGTGGAACATCGGCCTCATCTCCAGCGTGCCCTTGGCGTAGGCCTTGCGCAGTCTCTCGACGCCTTTGTTCCGGTTCCAGGCGTTCTTCCTTGCCCTTGTGTCCGAGTAGCTGACAATGAGCCTCTGCGTGTCGTTTTTGTGGTATTCAGACATGCTCCCGTCAGTCCGATCAACGGACAGGATCCAGTCCTTGATGGCTGGTGATTCGCTGCGTATCCTCGCTCCAAGTATGTACTTGTAGCCGGCAGACTCTAGCAGGGCGACGTTCTTCGCACAAACATAGGGCAAAGGTACGCAGAAATTGTTAGAATTACCTTTCTAAATTTCAATAATCGTTGATTTATTTTTGGCTAT
>JAGHUW010000140.1 GCA_018064625.1 Candidatus Cryptobacteroides equifaecalis
GTATCACGCTGTCATCGGTCCTATTGAAGTACGACTGACCAATACCACCGGCCCCGAATGCTTCCCATTCATCAAGATCAATAAGCTTAGCTTCCATACAACTGTTTTTCAAAAGAAAGCCAAAATTACAAAAATCTTTTTAACCATCGTTATATTTTACGATTATCTGTAGTAAAAAGATAGAGATAAAAAACGCTCCGGAAAAGCATTGTGCCTTTAGCCGGAGCGGTTCATTTATATCACCAAGGACGGAATTACATTCTTGCAGCAGCGTCCTTGTAATACTTCTGGTTAACGAAGACGTCTGTCTTGTAAGGGTTGATGTGACGCTTCTTCGACTGATAGATGATATAGCCAAGGGCAATGATATTCAGGATGAGGGCGCATGCGGATACGACAGTCATCGCTGTAGGGTCTGCATTGGCCGAACCGCCTTCAACTATGCCATTGAGGGTTCCGTCTGCATAGAGAGTAGGAAGTGTCGCCCACTTTGAAGCCACGGTACCGTCTGTGGAAGTGATCTGGAAGAGAGGATAGACCTGTGCGAACATGCACCATATAGCGAGGGTGTTTGCACGGTTCTGGATCCAGCCACCCTTGTTCCAGCATACGGCTGCGATGGTAGGTGCAAGAAGAAGTGCGATACCGCAGAACCATGAGTGTGTAGGGAGGCAGCTGTAGGTGTATGCGAAGTTCCATACATCATAGACAACGATATAGACCCAGGTCATGTCCGGCCAGAGCATATCGGTCTTGTCCTTTGAAGAATAGACGCTCCACCATGCAGTCATACAGAAGATATTGAGTATGCCGGCGATACCGTTCATCACATTGTGCCATCCACCGAAGAGCCATACGTCCTCATTGGAGAGATGCCATGTATACCATCCCTTTGCTGCGGTCTCGAAGTCTGAGGCTACGGCAATGAGGATGTTGATTGCAACGATGACGAATGGGAATGGTTTGAACCAGTGCTCCTTGCCTATGCCCCAGCCATACTTGATCATCATGAATCCTATACATCCTGTAAGGGCCGCATAGAGTTTTGCATAATGGAACCAGCCGTTCATATACATGTAGGTCTGGTTCTTGAGAGCCCACTCTGCACCTGAAGCCGCACCAATCTGGATGGCTACAAAGTAAACGGTGAGTACAGCCGGAAGGGCAAAGAACATTACAGATCCGCCGAATTTGGTCTTACGTGCAAATTCGTTGAGAAGGATAAGTCCGCCCAAAACTGCGAACATTGCGAGCCACTGCCATACAGCGGCATCGCCGTAAACATGAAATAACATGATAGGTAAATGGTTAATTAGTTGAGTACAAGCGATCTGCGATGCTTCATGAGAGCCCAGACTCCCCAAGCAGCAGTAAGTGTAAGCGACATTGGTACACCCACGGTAAGAAGTTCACGCAGGAAAACCTGAGCGCCTCCTTCTTTGGCAAGTGCGGTGAAGAATGGGAAAGCCCATGTAAGTTCACCATTGATGATGTGATCCACAATCAGCATTGCTGTACCTCCCCAGAGCATCTTTTCAAGGTCTCCCACATAGAGATCTGCCGCCTTGGGATTGGTTTTGCGGATAATTGTTGTAGCAACGGCCTGAGCCATAGGTACTAAAAAGCAACACATAGTATTTAAGATTTTTATTGTTCGTTTGAATACACCTCTATATCACGAATCTCGACCTCATTCCCCCTCAACAGGTAGGTATTGCCGCCCGAGCAGTGCGGGCAGGTCTTGCCGTGCGCCACGGTAGGAAACTCCTTCCGGCAGTCCTCGCAGAAGGAAACGGCCGGCAAGGTGTTCACCTCCAGCTCGCAACCGCGCAGGACTTCCTCCTTGTCCGCCGCCCATCTCCAGCAATCTTTCAGGTATTCGGGGATGACGGTGGACACCTCACCGATGTCCATCGTCACCTTGGAGATGCGCTTCACATTGTTCTGCTCGGCAACCTCCTTTACATCCCTGATGATATAGAAGACTATACCTAATTCGTGCATTACTGCTTCTTCTTGAAGATGATCTTTCCTGTACGCTTGAGCATGTAAGGGAGGATGGCACTGAACTTGTCCTCAGACTTGACCATATGGCTGGCCTCCGGATGCTCACGGTAAAGATGTATGGCGTCGAAAGCGCACTTGGTGGTGCACACACCGCAGCCGATACACTTGTTCGGGTCAACTACGGAAGCACCGCAACCAAGGCAGCGTGCCGTCTCCTTGCGCACCTGCTCCTCGGTAAGGGTAAGGTGGTACTCGCTGAACGGAGCGGCATTCTCCGCATTGGCGGCAAGCTGGCGTGAAGAATTGTCATAAGACTCCACAACGATATCCTCCTTGTCCAGCATGATGAAATCCCTGCGGTTGCGGCCTATGGTCATGTGTCCCTTCTGCACAAAGCGGTGCAGCGACTCAGCAGCCTCCTTTCCGGCAGCGATTGCATCGATGGCGAACTTAGGTCCCGTATGGCAGTCTCCTCCCACGAAGATGTCTGCCTCAGCAGTCTGATATGTAAGCTTGTCTGCCACTGGATAGACACCGCGGAAGAACTCGACCTTGGTATCTTTGAGAAGTTCTTTCAGGACAACTGTCTGGCCTATTGCGAAGATCACGAGGTCTGCATCGAGGGTCAGGGTCTCTGCATCATTGAACTTAGGCGCGAATCTGTGCTCCTCGTCAAATACTGAGACGCACTTCCTGAAGCGTATTGACTGAGCCTTGCCTTCTCCGAGGACCTCGACAGGTCCCCAGCCCGGATTGATGACAACACCGTCCTCGCGTGCCTCGCGGCGCTCCTCGAGGGAAGCAGGCATGATGTCCTCGCTCTCGAGGGAGAGCATGGTCACGCTTTCTGCACCGCTGCGCTTTGCAACGCGGGCGGCGTCGATGGCAACGTTTCCACCTCCGACAACTACGACCTTGCCGCTTAGCTTCACTGCTCCGCAGTTTGCGTCATGCAGGAAGTCGATAGCGGTCGTAGTGCCTGCGAGCGAGTCTCCAGGGATTCCCGGCAGACGTCCGCCCTGGCAGCCAATGGCTACGTAGAAGCCCTTGTAGCCCTGCTCGCGGAGCTGAGCTATGGTGATGTCCTTGCCCACCTCGACGCCTGTCCTTATCTCCACGCCTATCTGGCGCATGACATCGATCTCGGCAGCGATGACAGCCTTGTCAAGCTTGTATGAAGGTATGCCGTAGCGGAGCATTCCGCCCGGCTCGTCGTTCTTCTCGAAGACCGTCGGCTTATATCCCATGGTTGCGAGATAGTACGCGCAGGACAGTCCGGCAGGGCCGCCGCCTATGATGGCGATCTTCTCCTGCCAAGGTCCTCTGTTGGAGCCTATGACGATCTGCGGCACGAAGCGGGTCTCGGCATTGAGATCCTGCTCGGCAATGAACTTCTTGACTGCGTCTATGGCTATAGGCTGGTCTATGGTGCCGCGGGTGCAGGCATCCTCGCAGCGGCGGTTGCAGATGCGTCCGCAGACTGCAGGGAATGGATTCTCGCGCTTGATGAGCTCGAGCGCCTCGGTATATTTTCCTTCGGCAGCCTTCTTGAGGTAGCCCTGGACGGCGATGTGCGCAGGGCAGGCTGTTTTGCAAGGCGCGGTTCCGGTAGGATAGCAGTTGATGCGGTTCTTGTCACGGTAGTCCTCGGTCCACTTCTCCGGACCCCATTTGCTTGCGTCAGGCAGCTCCTGGCGAGGATACTCGATCTCACCATGGCTGGTGCAGAGTTTCTGGCCGAGCTTGACGGCGCCGGCCGGGCAGTACTCCACGCAGCGGCCGCAGGCGACGCAGCTGGTCCTGTCCACCTTGGCGACGTATGCGCTGCGGGAAAGGTTAGGGGTATTGAAGAGCTGAGAGGTGCGGAGGGCGTTGCAGATCTTGACGTTGCAGTTGCAGATCGCGAAGATCTTGTCCTCGCCGTCTATGTTGGTCACCTGGTGGACGAAGCCGTTGTCCTCGGCCCTGCGGAGTATCTCCATAGCCTCGTCGTAGGTGATGGAGCGGCCGCGGCCGGTTTCCACGCAGTAGTCGGCCATATCGCCGACAGCGATGCACCAGTCGTTGAAGTCGTCGGCACAGCCCTCGCCCAGCTTCTTGCGTCCGTGACGGCAGCTGCAGATGGATGCTCCGATGTGGCCCTCATAGCGCTTCAGCCAGTAGGATATCTTCTCTATGTCTATTGCGGTGTTCTCCATGGAGATAGCCTTCTCCACAGGAATCACATGCATGCCTATTCCGGCGCCTCCGAGAGGGACCATAGGGGTAACCTTTTCAAGTGGCAGGAAGGTCATGCGCTCGAAGAACATGGCAAGCTCCGGATGCTTGTTCATAAGATCCACGCTCATGTTCGTGTACTCTCCCGAGCCAGGGACGAACAGAGGGACCCAGTATTCGCGGTCCTCGCGATTGTAGGTCGTTCCCGGAACAGGGCCATCCTTGGTATATTTGTCGCCGTAGTCGTACTCTATCAGTCCGAAAAGGGCCAGCTTGTCCAGGAGGGCGTCGAATTCCTCGTCGGTCTCCACATAGTGCTTCTCGGCATTGAGCTGATGCATCTGCTGATAGTTGCGGTGTTCGCGGACCTGAAGGAACTTCTTGGAGATCATGTCGATGAGAAGATCGAGAGCGGCCTCTCTGGTCTTAGGGTCCATCTCATCCTCGAAAATACATGCGAATCCCCAGTACTCGGGATCATTGGTGGTAATTCCTTTGATCTTGCCCGGAATCCTGTCGGTAATCATCCTGACGAGCTTCAGAAGCTTCGGATTAGGGTTGGCGTCTCCCATGTGCTTAGGGATGAACGCTTTTGACATTTCTGGCATATAGGTGTTTCAGTGTTATTGGTTCTTCCATTCATGGACTTCGTCGAGAAGCCACTGGGCAAATGCGTCAACGCCCTCCCCTGTCTTTGCGCAGATAGGGATCACCTTGGCCTTGGGGTTGCGCATGTGTATGTACTCCGTACATTTCTCAAGATCGAAATCGAAGTACGGCATTACGTCTATCTTGTTGATCACCACCACGTCGCATATGGAGAACATAAGCGGGTATTTGAGTGGTTTGTCGTGTCCTTCAGGGACGGAGAGTATCATGGCGTTGCGGCAGCTGCCTGTGTCGAATTCAGCCGGGCATACGAGATTTCCCACGTTCTCAAGTATGGCAAGATCTGTGTTTTCAAGGGTGAGGTTATCCAGACCCTGGCGTGTCATCTCGGCGTCCAGATGGCACATGCCGCCCGTATGCAGCTGAATGGACTCTATTCCTGTGGCTTCCTTTATCTTGATGGCATCAACGTCGCTGTCTATGTCGGCCTCCATCACCGCCACGCGTATCTTGTCCTTGATACGGTTGATTGTCTGTATGAGGGTTGTTGTCTTTCCGCTGCCGGGAGAAGACATGAGGTTGAGAAGGTAGACTCCCTTCTGCTTCAGTTCAGCCCTGAGGGCGTTCGCATCCTGCTCATTGTCGGCAAAAACGCTCTTCTTGATTTCGATTACTCCAACTTGGTCCATGGATAGTGTGATTGAAAACAAAGATAGGGAGAATCAAGCATACGAGAGGCCGGGTAAAAACAAAGATACGATACAATTTTTTATATAATTGTATCGTATCTCGTGATTTATTGCCTTATCCAGGTTGTAAGAGCTGTTCCCGGAGGACCCTCCACGGCTTTGTATGCTATGTACTCCTTGGTTTGGGGATCAAGATAATAGTCGCAGCTCCAGAGTTTGGCGAATCTTCCTGTCGGGGTGACCTTTATCCTCTGGGCATTGCTGAAAGGGCCTATCGCCTCTGTCCCCTTGTCTTCTGCCGTCATGGTGTAGAAGTCCAGCTGGTCCGGACGGAAGCATCCGAAGGTGATCTTTCCTCCCTGCGGCACATTCTTTCCTGCAGCAATGCCAATGTGTTGGTACCAAGGGTATCCGCCGCTGTCGATCAGCTTATCCACAGCCTCCCCCTTTATCTTTCCTGTCATGTGATACTTGCCGTTTTCCACAACTACGCTTACCTCAGTGTTCTGCGCAGGTTTGCTTATCTTCCAGTAAACCGTCTGGAAACTGCCGTTCATATCCTGCACTGTAGTGTCTCCGTTGATGGTGAATGAAAGACGGGTAAGACCGTCGTGCTTCGAATAGCTGTATTTCACATCCATCGATTTCTTCCCTGTCGTGATCTTGAAGACGTCTGTTTTCTGCGCCTTTGCCGGAACGGTCAGCAATGCCAACATTGCAATGGCCATAAAAATAAATCTCTTCATTTTCCTTCTGAATTATGGAAAGGCAAAGATACAAGTATTTTTTCCTAAATTTGTCTTTGTTATGAAGGAATGTGAGACAATTTGTGCGCCGGCAACCACTCCCGGCAGTGGAGCCATAAGCGTGGTGAGGGTAAGCGGACCGGAAGCTTTCTCGGTCTGTGACAAGGTGATACGTCTGAAAAGAGCCAGCGTCAGCCAGACCCCTGC
>JAGHUW010000088.1 GCA_018064625.1 Candidatus Cryptobacteroides equifaecalis
GTACTGTCCTCTGAATGCTGAGGCCGCTGACCTCATGCTTGGCAAGAGTTTCCATTTCGGCAAATTCAACATTCATTTGCTGAAATGAGAACGATGGATGCTGAAAAAGGGGCTATCTTCACAACGTTGTAAATTGAGAGTAATGAATATGATGTGTAAGAATGAGCCTTATGAGTCACCATCGGTGAAGGTGATTACTGTCGAGAATAGTGATATATTGTGTGCCAGCACGGAAGGGTATGGCATGAGTGGCTATAGTTTAGATGAAGATGACTGGTCTTAAGCGGATTGGGATTATGAAAACAGCTTTGATAAATACGATAATATGTTCAGCGGCTGTCGCTGCGCTTGTCTCATGCAGTGTGAAACTTGAGATGGACCAGCCTTCCAACGGAGAGATGAGGGTTACGGCATTCGTTGACGGTGCAACAAAAACTGCCTTGCAGCAGGACGGTGATGGTTTTGATGTAGTATGGAACGAGGGGGACAAGATTCTGATCGGCGGTCAGGAGTTTACCCTTGTGGGCGAGGGCGGCTCAAAGGAAGGCGAGTTCACCGGCCCTCAGCTTGAGGACGGCGAGTATGACGCATACTTTGCGACTACTGATGGCAGCATTCCAACGACTCAGAAGTTTGTGCCTGGCAGGATAGGCAATGCGCCCATGTCTGCGAGAATGACCGTTACAGCTGGCAAGCCTGGGCCGATAAGCTTCAAAAACCTTGGCGGACTGCTCAGAGTGTCAATAAAGAACATACAGCAGGCTCCCGTCAAAAGCATTGCCATTACTGGCAAGCTTTCCAACGTCGCCAGTAGGATTTACCTAGACTGCGGAAATGACGGAGTCAGACTTTCTGAGGATGGCACTGAATTTTTCATTGCGATGCCCGAGGGTTCGTACAGCACTGTGAGCATAGATGTTTCGGATGGAAACCAGACTATAACAAAGACGCTTGGCGGCTCCAAGAGATTGGAAATCGCACGTTCTCAGATAACTCCTGCGAGCTTTTCCGTATTGTTCAGCGGAAAATATCCAATGTATCATAAGGGACATCAGTACGTTGACCTTAAGCTTCCTTCAGGTGTGATGTGGGCCACATGCAATCTGGGCGCCGACAAGCCATATTTGGGCGGCGGGAGATATGTATGGTCGGAAAACCAAGCTGCCCAGGCCGTTGCCAGCGAATGGGGCGGAGACTGGCGTCTGCCTACCCTTGCAGAGGTGGAAGAACTTATGGCAAATACCCACCTGAGAAGCGCCAATTACCGTGGTGATGATTTTGACAATCTTGACAGCCTTGAAGAACTGGAAAATCCTGAGCCTGACGCCGGCAGCACTCGTCCCTACGGACATTACTTTGTTAACCAGGGCAAGTATATCTTCTTCCCATTTTTGAGTTATCCGCCTGAAACTTACTCTTTCGGAGGAGTAGGCTACTATTGGACCTCGAACTTTGATATGTCAAATGACTCAAAACTGCCGTATGTAATGGTCCTGGTTGATAATAGACAACAAGGACATACCAATTACAGTTTAAAAACACTTTCGATTTTTCACTTTAGCATTCGCCCGGTCCTGGATGTCCGGTAGTCAGGAACTTAGATCAGCCGTTGAACTTCTCCATATCCAGCGCATTCTCGCTTTTGGCCACAAGTGTGGTCACTACGCCGTCACCAATGACATTGGATGCTGTAAAGAGGGGGTCGAACAGCGGCAGAATTCCTATGATAACTGCCATACTTTCGTTGGGGACGCCTACGATGGCAAGCAGTGTGGACAGGCATGCTATCGCTGCACCCGGAACGGCCGGAGCCGCCATGGACAGCAGAAGTATCGTTATTCCGAGTGACATGTATGCTTCCAGTGGAATTTCCACGCCGCTGATGAGTGACAGGAACATTGTGGACACCACCAGATAGATGGTGGTACCGTCCATGTTTATCGTCGAGCCCAGCGGGATGGAGAACTTGTATATGGAAGGCGACACGCCCATTCTCTGGCAACAACTTACTGCGGCCGGCAGAGTGGCACTGCTGGATGATGTGGACAGGGCTGTCACGGCTACGTAATTGTACTTTCTCAAGAACTGCAGCGGGTTCAGGTGGCCCAGCAGTATCAGCATGATCATGTAGATGCAGAACATGGCAGCTATGCACAGCAGGGTGACCCCTACCCAGGAGCTGACTGCCCCGGCCGTGTCAAGGTTCATCGTGAGGATAAGGGAGGTGAATGAACCATAGACCGCGACAGGCAGGAACTTTATGATGATTGCGGTGATCTTGCCGAAAAGGGCGTCGAACATGCCTACAAGGTCATGCATCTTCTGGCTGTATTCTCCTATCTTGCCCATGGCTATACCTATTATTATGGCCAGCACGATGATTTGCATCATATTCGATGATGCAAAGGCGCCGATTATATTGCTCGGCACCATGTTCACCAGAGTATCCACCAGCGAGATGTCCAGTTTCTGCACTGCGGACAGATTCTCACTCACCGAGATGTTGAGGTCTGAGAGTGTGACGTCGCTGTGGAAAAGATGTGATGCTCCCCACGCGATAAGCATGGCGAAGATGGTTGTGATGGTATAATATGAGAAAACCTTCACTCCGGAGCGCCCCAACTCCTTGAGGTTTGAGAAATCTCCGAGGCTGTTGGCCATGG
>JAGHUW010000135.1 GCA_018064625.1 Candidatus Cryptobacteroides equifaecalis
AACCATCCTGAACTCTTCAAGGTCGCTGTGGCAGGAGGTCCGGTCATAGACTGGAAATGGTACGAGGTCATGTACGGCGAGAGATATATGGACAATCCCGAGACCAATCCGGAGGGCTTCGAGAAGACCTCACTCATCAACAGGGCAGGGGATCTGAAGACAAAGCTTCTCATCTGCCAGGGTGCCATAGATGCCACCGTTGTATGGCAGCACTCGCTGAGCTTCGTTCAGGAGTGTGTGATGAAGGGCGTACAGCTCGACTATTTCCCTTACCCGAGGGACGAACATAATATGCGTGGACTCGCAAGAGTCCATCTGTATCAGAAAATTACGGATTATTTCGACGAAAAATTGTAATATACCATGTACGGAAATTTTCAATCTTATCTTCAGAATGAGCTCAAAGCCATTGAAGATGCAGGTCTTTACAAACGTGAAAGAATGATTTGCTCACCTCAGGGTGCTGAGATTACCCTGGCGGACGGCAGCAAGGCGCTCAACTTCTGCGCCAATAACTACCTTGGTCTCGCAGACAATCCAAGGCTCATCGCAGCAGCCAAGAAGGCAATGGATGAGCGTGGATACGGTATGTCCTCAGTCCGCTTCATCTGCGGACAGCAGGATCTTCACCGTGAGCTTGAGAAAGCGATAGCAAAATACTTCCACACAGACGACGCCATCCTCTATGCGGCATGTTTCGATGCCAACGGAGGTGTATTCGAGCCTCTGCTCACCGCTGAGGATGCAATCATCTCAGACGCACTCAACCATGCGTCCATCATCGACGGCGTGCGTCTCTGCAAGGCAGTACGCTACCGTTACGCCAATGCTGATATGGCAGAGCTTGAGAAGTGCCTTCAGGAGGCTCAGGCCCAGCGCTTCCGCATCATCGTCACGGACGGTGTGTTCTCAATGGACGGAAACGTTGCCCCTGTTGACAAGATCTGCGAACTCGCAGAGAAGTACGATGCACTTGTAATGGTGGATGAGAGCCACTCTGCAGGTGTGGTGGGCAAGACCGGTCGCGGCGTTGCCGAGCAGTTCGACTGCTACGGACGCATCGATATCCACACAGGTACCCTCGGAAAGAGCTTCGGTGGTGCAGTGGGCGGATTCACGGCAGGACGCCAGGAGATCATAGACATGCTCCGTCAGCGCTCACGTCCTTATCTCTTCTCCAACTCGCTCCCTCCTATGATCTGCGGTGCAGGAATCGAGCTCTTCAAGATTCTCGAGGAGTCTGACGCCCTTCACACCAAGCAGCAGGAGAATGTGCTTTACTTCCGCGAGAAGATGATCGCAGCCGGCTTCGACATCAAGCCTACCCAGTCTGCAATCTGCGCAGTGATGCTTTACGATGCACCTCTCAGCCAGAAGTTCGCAGCAGCCATGGCCAAGGAAGGCATCTTCGTGACCGGCTTCTATTATCCAGTCGTACCTAAGGGTCAGGCACGTATCCGTGTGCAGATATCTGCAGCACACAGCCGCGAACAGCTTGACCGTGCCATTGCAGCCTTCGTAAAGGTTGGCAAGGAGCTCGGAGTACTCAAATAATGGACTGGCTGATACAACTGGTCAGCGAGCCGTCTCCGATCCAGGCAGTCATATGGCTTTCAGTGATCTGTGCCATAGGTCTGGGCCTGGGTGGAATCAAGATAAAAGGGGTTTTCCTGGGGACTGCATTCGTCTTCTTCGCAGGAATTTTCCTCGGAGACATACTTAATCGTCTGGGTATCAAGGTCGATTCCCAGATGATTGGTTTTGCGCAGAACTTCGGTCTTGTGCTTTTCGTGTACTCGCTTGGTGTTCAGGTGGGTCCGGGTTTCTTCTCTTCCCTCAAGCAGGGAGGGATGCGCCTGAACCTGTACGGGCTGTTTGCAATAGTGCTTACCACAGTCTTTGCACTCAGCTTCTCCATGCTGAATGCCGTCGGCTTTACTGATTCCATTGGGCTCCTGTGCGGGGCCGTTACCAATACACCTATGCTGGGTGCGGCGCAGCAGAGTTTCCTGGATGTTCATCCGGATGACCTTGCAACAGCCAACAACATGGCCACTGCCTGCGCTCTGGGATATCCCTGCGGAGTGCTCGGAGTGCTGGTGTGCATGATAGTATTCAAGCAGATCTATAAGAAGAAGGGCACACCAGACCACAAGAATTCCGTGGACGACACCTATGTGGCAGAGTTCCATGTGAGCAACCCGGCCGTGTTCAACCACAAGGTGGGACGCCTCTCGGAATATACGGACAGGCATGTGATCATTTCCAGGATATGGAAAAACGGCAAGGTCATAATCCCGAGTTCTGATACTGTGCTTGAGAAGGATGACCATCTGCTCGCTGTCCTCCATAAGGATGACCTCACTACATTCAAGGTGATATTCGGAGAGGAGGAGAAGACGGACTGGAACAAGCCGGACATAGACTGGAACCATATAGACGAGAGCAATCTCGTGTCCAGGCATATCCTTGTCACCAAGAGCGAACTCAACGGTGTCAAGCTGGGCTCTCTGCATCTGCGCAACTCGTTCGACATAAACATCACCAGGGTGAACCGAGCCGGTATCCAGCTCGTAGCCTATCCCGGCATGCGCCTGCAGCTGGGAGACAGGCTCACTGTGGTTGGAACCGAGGCTGCCGTAGCAAAGGTTGCGGAGATACTCGGCAATCAGGAGAAGGTGCTCAACACACCTAATCTCGTATCCATTTTCGTGGGTATGCTTCTGGGTGTGGTGATAGGCTCGATTCCGTTCTTCCTTCCGGGCATGTCCACTCCGGTCAAGCTCGGTATTGCCGGCGGACCTATTATCGTAGGTATCCTCATGGGAGCCTTCGGCCCGAGCATTCATCTGTCCACCTACGCGACCCGCAGTGCCAACCTGATGCTCAGGCAGATAGGTCTTGTTATCTATCTTGCCTGCCTGGGATTCAGCGCCGGTCCGGGATTCGTGGAGCTGGTGTTCAGCACCACCGGTCTTGTCTGGCTTGGGGTGAGTCTTACCATTGCCATAGTCCCTGTGCTTGTGGCCGGCTTGGTGGCAATGCGTTTCGGCAAGCTGGATTATGCCCAGAATGCCGGTATGCTCTGTGCGGCAATGGCCAATCCAATTGCTCTGACATACGCCAATTCCATCTCTGACGAGGATGAGGCTTCTGAAAGTTATGCTACGGTATATCCTCTCTCCATGTTCGTGAGGGTTATATCAGTTCAATTGATAATGCTTCTGTTCATATGATGGAAACATTGACAGGAAATGATTATGCATTGATTCTGCGTGCCGGCGCTTCCCGTCTTGGCACCAACAGAAAGGATATCAATGACTTGAACGTTTTCCCTATCCCGGACGGGGATACGGGGGACAATATGTATATGACAATCAGCGCCGGCTGCGACGCCATTGCCCAGGCAGGGAATCTGCCCCTCGGGGAGCTTGCCTCCAGGGCGTCTTCCGGCATGTTGATGGGCGCCCGCGGAAATTCGGGCGTGATACTTTCTCGCATCTTCGCCGGAATCGCCAAGGGCCTTGCCTCATGCGAAAGTGCCGATGTCAGCTGCTTTGCAAAGGCGATGGAGTCTGGCGTTGCCGAGGCCTACGGTGCCGTATCCCACCCTGTTGAGGGAACGATACTTACGGTGCTGAAGGATGGGTCCAAGGCGGCGCTTGATGCGTCGGCCCGCGACTTCGAAGGCTATTTCGACGCTTTCTGCAGGGAACTTTCCCTCTCGCTGGACCGCACTCCGCAGCTGCTGGAGGTTCTGCGCAAGGCGGGAGTCGTGGACAGCGGCGGCGCGGGCCTGCTCTGCATTGCCGAGGGCATGAGGGCGGCGCTGAAAGGGGAAACTGTAGATCTGGGCGCTTCGTCGGCTCCATCGGCATCGGCCCCCAAGGCAGACTTCTCCGCCTTCACGGAGGATAGCGTGCTGGAATTCGGCTACTGCACCGAGTTCATCCTGCGCCTGCAGACTTCCAAGGTGGACCTTGGCAGCTTCGATGAGGCCGAGATCAAGGATTACCTCAATGCCGTGGGCGAGTCTGTGGTTTGCTTCCGCGAGGGCAGCATGGTGAAGGTGCATGTGCACAGCATGACTCCGGGGGACATTCTCAGCCATTGCCAGCGCTGGGGGGAGTTCCTTTCTGTGAAAGTGGAGAACATGACCTTGCAGCACAATGAGATACAGAAGCCTGAGCAGAAGGCATTCCGCGGGCCGAAGAAGGCTGCCGCCGTGGTAAGCGTGGCGAGCGGAGCCGGTCTTGTGGAGCTTTTCCGCGAGATGGGCTCGGACGTGGTGATCGAGGGCGGTCAGACCATGAACCCTTCGGCCGAGGACTTCCTCAAGGCCTTCGAGAGCCTGAATGCGGAGACCATCTACGTGCTCCCGGGCAATTCGAACATAGTTCTGGCGGCGCAGCAGGCGGCTTCCCTTTACAAGGACGCTGAGGTTGTGGTGCTGCCGGTCAAAAGCATAGGCGCCGCTTATACCCTGCTGGGCTCTGTGGATTTCCAGGAGATGGGAAGGGAGGAGATTGTGGAAACAGCCGGGGAGATTGCCTCTTCCGTTGTGAGCGGCATGGTTTCGAAGGCCGTGCGCGATGCGGAGGGCGTCAGGGCAGGGGAGTACATCGCCTTCAGGGGCAAGGACATACTTTGCTCTCTGCCAGCTCGTGAGGATGCCCTTTCCCAACTTTGTGAGGAGCTTGATGCCGCTTCTGCGGACATTCTTCTTCTCATCGTAGGCTGCGACGTGCCTGAGCATGAAGCCTCTGCTGCCGCGGAGCTGCTTCAGAAGCGCTACAGGCGTACGGAACTTGCCCTGGTGCGCGGAGATCAGCCTGTTTATGATTATATAGTTGTAATTCAATAATATTATGTGGACTTATTTTACAGATACCGATACGGATATCACTCCTGAGGTCGCAGCTGAATATGGCTTTAAGCTCATAAGCATGCCGTACAGCGTGGATGCCAGGACGGTCTATCCTTATGTGGACTTTGACAAGTTTGATTCACACGCCTTCTACGACATGCTAAGAGGCGGGGTACTGCCTACCACAAGCGCCATAAGCGAACAGCAGTATCTTGACTATTTCGAGCCTGAATTCGCAAAGGGGAACGATATTTTCTATATCCACTTCTCTGCGGCCATGACCATCACCTTCGACAATATGCACAAGGCAGTCAAGAGCCTTATGCAGAAGTACCCTGAGCGTCATTTCTTCGCTCTCGACACCAAGGGAATCACCATCGTGAGCTACCTCATGGTAAGGGAGGTCGGAGACATGCTCAAGGCCGGCAAGACACCTGAGGAGATCATGGAATGGTCTGAGGGCGTAACAGATTCCTACAGCCAGTATTTCTTCGCAGACGACCTCAAGTTCTTCCGCCGCAGCGGCCGCGTGAGCGGTATTGCCGCCACCATGGGAGGACTCATAGGAATAAGGCCAATTATTCATATGAACTCCGCCGGAAAGATGGAGAGCATAGGCAAGGAGAAGGGCCGCATCAAGGCTATGGAGCGCCTTGTTTCATACGTTGAGGAATACGGGGACGACATCAAGAACCACCGTTTCATCGTGGGCCATACGGATGCCCCTGAACTCGCCTCCCAGCTCGCAGACATGCTGCATGAGAAGTTCGGCTCAGACCTTCAGATAGAGTTCGTGGTAACCAATCCTACAGCCGGAAGCCACTGCGGACCGGACGGCGTGGGCGTTGCATTCCATTCAAAGACGCGCAAGTCATGATAGAGGTAAGAGAGGTGTGCAGCAGGAAGGAAAGGAAGGAATTCCTGGATTTTCCTGATGTCCTTTATTGGGACAATCCTTGTTACGTACCCCCTCTCCGCATGGATGAGAGGAAGATTTTCGACAAGGATTATCTATATTACGATACCTGCGAGGCCGTTTACTACAACGCCTACCTCGACGGCAGGATGGCCGGACGCATCTCAGGCATACTCCAGAAGAGCAGCAACAGCAAATGGGGTCAGAAGAGGGTACGCTTCACCCGCTTCAATGTGATAGACAATTTCGATGTGGCCAAGGCCCTTTTCGATAAGATTGAGGCCTGGGCCTGCGAGAAGGGCATGGAGGAGGTCTGCGGACCATTGGGATTCTCCGACTTGGAAAGGGAAGGCCTTCTGATAGAGGGCTTCGACCAGCCGTCCACCTTCGAGGAGTCCTACAATGCACCGTATTACATGGAATTCCTGGAGCGTCTTGGTTACGTCAAGGAGACTGACTGGACAGAAAGCCAGCTCAGGGCACCGAAGGACGAGGATAGCATTGCGGACATGAAGAAGATGGCCGATTTCGTGATGCGCAGGTACAAGCTCCAC
>JAGHUW010000023.1 GCA_018064625.1 Candidatus Cryptobacteroides equifaecalis
GAGATCTGCGACCTCTGCGACAAGTACAACGCATCCGTGATGGTGGACGACGCCCACGGACTCGGAGTATTCGGCGAGAACGGAGCCGGCACCGCAAACCATTTCGGCCTCACAGACCGCACTGACCTCATCATGGGCACCTTCTCCAAGAGCTTCGGCTCACTCGGAGGATTCATCGCAGGCGAGAGCGAGGTCATCAACTACATCAAGCACAACTCACGCTCCCTCATATTCAGCGCATCCATGACCCCTGCAGCCGTTGCAGCGGCCAACAAGGCACTCGAAATCATGCAGACCGAGCCTGAGCGCCTGGACAACCTCTGGGACGTGACACGCTACGCATGGAAGCTCTTCCGCGAGAACGGATTCGACATCAACGCAACCGAGTCCCCTATCATCCCGCTGATGGTGCGCGACACCCAGAAGGCCATGCAGATCGTGACAATGGCATACGAGCAGGGAGTATTCATCACCCCTGTCATCGCCCCTGCGGTTCCTGAGAAGGACGTACTCATCCGCTTCGCCCTCATGGCAACACACACCCGCGCTCACGTAGATGAGGCTGTGGAGAAACTCACAGTCATCTTCAAGCAGCTCGGCGTCATAGAATAGACATACAATGGTAATTCTCATCACAGGCATCACCTCCGGATTCGGCAAGGCGATGGCAGAAAGGCTTTCCGCAGACGGTCACAAGGTCTACGGAACACACCGCAAGGCCACCGAGTTCATCCCGGGGGTTGTATACATCAAGGCAGAGGCCACTGACGAGGCTCAGGTAAAGGCCGCAGTAGATCAGGTCATGGAGGCCGAGGGCCGCATAGACGTATTCATCAACAACGCCGGCATGGGCATAGGCGGGCCTCTGGAGTTCTGCTCCCTCGAGGACGCCGAGCGCCAGATGGATGTGAACTGGATGGGTATGGTGCGCTTCCTGCACTTCGTGGTTCCTGTCATGCGTGCCCAGAAGAGCGGCAAGATCATCTGCTTCAGCTCTATAGGCGGTCTGATGGGACTTCCTTTCCAGGGTCTGTACTCCGCCTCCAAGTTCGCCATCGAGGGCTACTGCGAGGCTCTGCGTCTGGAGACCAAGGGCTTCGGCATCAAGACGGTGGTCATAGAGCCGGGCGACTTCGCCACAGCCTTCACCGCACAGCGCAAGAGCGTGGCAGCACCTGAGGCCTACGAGGTTTACAAGACCTACGCCGAGTCCCTTGCCAGCATAGAGAAGGACGAGACGGGCGGACTCAAGCCCGAGTACCTCGCCGGCAAGATCTCCAAGATAGTGAAGATGCGCAACCCGCGCTACCACTACATAATCTCGACCCTGGAGCAGAGGCTTTCCGTAACCCTGAAGGCCATACTCCCTGCCCCTTGGTTCGCCAAGATCCTTTCAAGCTACTACAAACTCTAGAAATATGCACGACGTCAACTTCATCGCCAGCCAGTTCGCTCTCAACGGAGAGCCTACGCTCGTAAAACCTCTTGGAGAGGGATTCATCAACGACACCTTCACCGTGTGCACCAACGGCTCCGATGAAGCGGACTACATACTTCAGAGAAAGAACCACATCGTCTTCCCGGACGTTCCGGAGATGATGAACAATATCCTCAAGGTGACCACCCACATCAAAGCCAAGGTGGCCGACCCTGAGCGCCAAACCCTCACCGTAGTGCCTGCCAAGGACGGCAAGCTCTACTACAAGGACGAGGACGGCAACTTCTGGGCAGTGGTCACCTTCATCAAGGGATCGATCTGCTATGACCGTGCCGACAGTCCCGAGAAAGCCCGCCAGGGAGGACTCGGCCTGGGCGTCTTCCACCGCCTGGTGGCCGACTTCCACGAGCCGCTCACAGAGATAATCAAGGGCTTCCACAACATACGCTGGCGCTTCACCCAGTGGGATGCGAGCATCGCTGCAGATGCCGCAGGCCGCGTGAAGGACCTGGCCGAGGAGATCTCATGGATTGAGAGCAGGCGCGCGCAGATGCTCAACTTCTGGGAAAGGTTCGAGAAGGGCGAGATTCCTACCCGAGTGACCCACAACGACACAAAGATCAGCAACTTCCTCTTCGACGCCGCTTCAGGCGAGCTGCTCTGCGCCATTGACCTGGACACCATGATGAGCTCCACCCTGCTCAACGACACCGGCGACGCCCTGCGCTCCTACACCAACACCGGAGCCGAGGATGACCAGAACCTTGACAACGTATCCATGAGCATGGATATGTTCAAGGCTTACATGGGAGGCTATCTCTCCGAGATGAAGGACCTTCTGAGCCCTGTGGAGAAAGACCTCCTGGCATTCAGCGGCATCTACATCACCTACGAGCAGGTGCTCCGCTTCCTTATGGACTACATAGACGGAGACAAGTACTACAAGACCAAGTACGAGGGCCACAACCTCGTGCGCACCAAGGCCCAGTACAAGCTCCTCACCAGCATGGAAGCGCAGCTCCCGGAGATGGAAGCCTTCGTGAAAGGCTTCTAGCCAGGAACGGAAAGCAATAAAAAACCCCTCCAGACAACCGGAGGGGTTTTTTATTGCTTGCTTCCACCTTTAGTTGGAGATGCTCTCGCGCATCTCGGTGTCGGCCTGGATGTTCTTGATGCGGTAGTAGTCCATGATACCGAGGTTGCCGTTGCGGAAGGCCTCGGCCATTGCGAGAGGCACCTGAGCCTCGGCCTCGATAACCCTTGC
>JAGHUW010000082.1 GCA_018064625.1 Candidatus Cryptobacteroides equifaecalis
GGCAGCCCGCTCAAGGTGCTGAACCTCGATAACGACAGTGTAGAGGCCAAGGTTAAGAAAGTGAACCTGGACCTCAATATGCTGGACAAGGGAGGCTTCCCTCATTTCATGCTGAAGGAGATCTTCGATCAGCCTGCAGTTATCAGGGATTGCCTCCGCGGCCGTCTGCTACCTGAGCATCAGCGCGTTATCCTTTCTGCCGTGACCGAGCATCGCGAGGAACTGCTTCAGGCCAAGCGCTTCATTGTGGTGAGCTGCGGTACATCGTGGCACGCCGGTCTCATCGGCAAGCAGATCATAGAGGATTTCTGCCGCATTCCGGTGGAGGTTGCATATGCCAGCGAGTTCCGCTACGCCAACCCTGTGGTCGGCCCGGGAGACGTAGTGATTGCCATCTCGCAGAGTGGTGAGACGGCCGATACCCTTGCCGCTGTTTCCCTTGCGAGGGAGAAGGGTGCGATGATCTTCGGCATTGTGAATGCCGTGGGAAGCAGCATTGCAAGGCATACCGATACGGGTACCTACATCCACGTGGGGCCGGAGATAGGCGTTGCCAGCACCAAGGCTTTCACTGGTCAGGTGACAGTGCTCACCATGCTGGCGCTAGCCCTTGCTTATGAGAAGAAAAGCATTTCTTCCGCCATCTATCAGGAGGTGCTGGCAGAACTTGCCACGATCCCGGACAAGATCGAGAAGGTGCTGGAGCAGAATGAGAAGATAAAGGCCCTGGCGCCAAAGTACGCAGAGTGCCGCAATTTCCTCTATCTCGGCAGAGGAGTGAACTATCCAGTGGCCCTGGAGGGCGCTCTCAAATTGAAGGAAATCAGTTACATACATGCCGAAGGTTATCCTGCAGCGGAGATGAAGCATGGCCCTATAGCTCTGGTGGATGAGGATATGCCTGTTGTGTTCATTGCTACTCACCATCAGCTTTATGAGAAGGTTGTGAGCAACATGCAGGAGGTGATTGCACGCAAGGGCAAGATACTTGCCGTGGTCACCGAAGGGGATGAGCTTGTGAAAAAGATGGTGGATGAAGTGATAGAGGTGCCCCAGACAATAAACTGCCTGGCACCGCTGCTGGCTGTGATCCCTCTCCAGTTGCTTGCCTACCATATAGCCGTGGCCAAGGGGCTCAACGTGGACATGCCGCGCAACCTTGCCAAGAGTGTAACCGTAGAATAAATCATCATGACCAGAAAACTTACTTCCACTGAGCTGGAGATGCTTCGTGCTCAGGGAAACATAATACTTCCTGATACAGACATAGAGGTGGCCGAGAGTGGTTTTAACCCGGCATTCGTGCGCAATTGCCAACTTAGCGGACGCATTCGCCTGGGTAGCAACCAGTCGGTCTTCGAGCAGCCGGGCGGGATGCGCAAGCACGCCGGACTCTTCTGCGCTAAACTTCACAACGTAGAGGTAGGCGACGAGTACTATATCAGCGAGGTTCATAATTATATAGCGAATTACAGGATAGGGGACAGGGTCTTCATAGAGAACGTTGGAAAGATAGTGACCGAGTTCGACTCCACCTTCGGCAACGGCGTGCGCGTGAGCGTCCTGAATGAAACGGGCGGACGAGACGTCATCATCTACGACAGGCTATCTTCGCATCAGGCGTATATGTCTGCCCTCTACCGCCATAGGCCGGGATTTGTAAAGAAGCTCGACGAGCTTGCCTTGTCCTATGCCGAGTCCGTTCGCTCATCCGTAGGCACAATAGGCAATGATGTCACCATCATCAACTCCGTGACCCTGGCCAACCTGCGCATCGGCGACAATTGCCGTATCTCAGGCGCAAGCCGCCTCTGCAATGGAACCGTGAACAGCTGCGCCCATGCGCCGGTGCAGATAGGCCACAACGTGGTTGCCGAGGATTTCATCGTGTGCAGCGGCAGCCAGATCGAGGATGGGACAATGCTGACGCGCTGTTTCGTGGGGCAGGCCTGCATCTTCGGCCATTCCTATTCGGCCACCGACTCCCTTTTCTTCAGCAACTGCCAGGGGGAGAACGGCGAGGCCTGCGCCGTCTTTGCCGGACCTTATACCGTGACGCATCATAAGAGCACCCTGCTCATTGCGGGAATCTTCTCTTTCATGAACGCAGGTTCCGGCTCCAACCAGTCCAACCACATGTACAAGCTCGGGCCGATTCATCAGGGAACCCTCGAGAGAGGTGCCAAGACTGCCTCTGATTCCTATATACTTTGGCCGGCGCGAGTGGGCGCATTCTCTCTTGTGATGGGAAGGCACGTAACCCATTCAGATACGTCGAATCTGCCTTTTTCCTACCTGATAGAGAAGGGAAACACTACTTATCTCGCGCCAGGTGTCAATCTCCGCAGCGTGGGTACCATACGAGATGCTCAGAAGTGGCCGAAGCGCGACGGGCGCAAAGACCCTTGCAAGCTGGATCAGATCAATTTCGAGCTGCTTACCCCTTTCACCGTACAGAAGATGGCAAAGGGTCTGGACACGCTGAAGAGCCTGATCCATTCCAGTGGCGAGCTGAGTGACGTTTATTCTTTCCACAGCACCAAGATAACGAACTCCGCACTGCACAAGGGAATTGATTTCTACGGCCTGGCGATAGACAAGTTCATGGGTGATGCGCTTGTGGCAAGGCTGCGCGGCGGCGATTTCAGTTCCGAGGAGGAGATGCGCATGCTGCTGAAGCCGGACAGCCCTGTGGGCTCCGGAGAATGGGTTGACCTTTCCGGTCTGATTGCCCCTAAGAGCGAGGTTGAGGCCCTCATGAACGGGGTTGAGGACGGAAGCATAGTCTCTGTGGACCAGATTGAGGCCGCCTTCAAGAAGATGAATGACGATTTCCCTTCATACGAATGGACCTGGGCTTTCCAGCATTATCAGAAGGTATATGGTGTGAATCCTTCCAGGATGACGCCGGAAGATGCAGCCAAGATCATCACAAGATGGAAGAATGCCGTGCTGAGACTGGACAACATGATTTACGAGGATGCCCGCAAGGAGTTCAACCTCGCCAGCATGACAGGCTTCGGTGCCGACGGAGACCGCGACCAGAAGGAAAGGGACTTTGGCGAGGTTCGAGGCGACTTCGAAGGGAACTCATTTGTGAACGAAGTACAGAGGCACATCTAGGAGAAAACGGCTCTTGCAGATTCCATGCTCAAAGTATTGGGAAATATGTAATTATAAAATATATTTGTTGAACCAGCATGACTGACTATGGAAAAGAGAACTTGGGAACAGAAGATTGATGAGCTGGAAGCGTTCGTGGATAAGAACGGGCGCTTCCCCTCAAAACACCGTATCGAAGAGCACGCTCTTCTTAATCACCTCAAGTATCTGAGAAAACTGCGCAACAAGGGGGCTCTGGATTCCGTGCGTCTTGAGAAGTTGGATAGTCTTATCTCTCTGAGACATAAGAGTGATTTGATTGAAGATCCTATGTTCTGGGTTGATGAGTTGTCTAGTTGTGTCTCTTCTTTCAATATAGAGCGTCTTCAAGAATTTTCCTCAGTTGATTATGCACAGCTTAGAGATCTTTTCTCTCAGCTTTCATCATCTAATGTTTTCAGTGAGGATGATTTTAAAAGAGTGCTTTCAGACGGGAATTCTTTCGTCTTTGTCATCAAGAACTTCGAAGGCCACATCATAGCGACGGGGTCTCTGTGCATTTTCAATTCCCCGTTTGCAAGACGTGCCAGCATTGAAGAGGTTGTGGTGGAGGAGTCTTACCGTGGGCTGGGCCTTGGAAAACAGATTCTCCATCGTCTGCTCGAGGAGGCATCCGCCCATTCTCCAATTACCGTGCAGATGACATCACGTCCGTCCCGCGTTGCGGCAAACAGCATGTACAAGGACGCCGGTTTCAATACCAAGGATACCAATTTCTATTCGTTGAAGTTATGAGCAAGAAGCCGAACAAGGTAGTCCAGTACAGGATTGCAAATGAGAAGTTCCTGGAGCAGAAGGCCCAGGAAGAGGGGATCAAGGCACTTGAGAGCGGAATCCTGCTCCGCGAGATAGAGAAGGGGAGCGGCACGCGTATGCCGCAGCTCCGCAGCACTGTCTACGTGCATTATACGGGCCGACTGATAGACGGCACGGTCTTCGACTCCACCGAAGGGCAGCTCCCTGCCTGCTTCAGGGTTGATGAGCTGATAGTTGGCTGGCAGGCCGCTCTGCTCAGAATGCATGAGGGCGATACCTTCCAAATCTTCATCCCCGCCAAATACGGTTACGGCTCCGCAAAGCTTGACGATATCCCCGCCTGGTCCACTCTGGATTTCACCCTCACTCTTGTGAAGGTTTTGTAGGTGTCATCTTGTCCGGTGTTTGCCGTCTCGTTCCCCTTGTTTTACTGCTTATCTCTGTTGAATGTAGGGTATTCATCCGGTAAATCTATCGAGAGTTCAATGAGGCCGGAAACAGGTTCTTCCGGAGTTTCGTACCAAGGCGTCTGATATAGCAGACGACGTTTTCCATGCCTGATAATTTCGTAGGTATTACTTTCGCCAGTCTGAATCATATGGCGTATCATTGCGCCTGAATGAGGGTTGTGACAATCGTATAGATTCTTGCCTCGCACGTCGCCATCACGCTTGATTGAGCGTGCATTTTGGTATAAAACTACACCTTCCTTGTCACACACGCAGGCTGCGAATGCAACGTTCTCCAAATAATCGAAAACTTTATCCATTGCTTTTATAGTTTATTTTCGGTCCCGTCTATAAAAATACGAATTATTTTTCAATCCAGGCTTCTGCTCAATAAGATTGTCCGACACGCATTTTTGCATGAGCTCGGAAACCGCAACATCACCTGCTACGGCGCCTGGATTGACGACGACTTTTGTGGATTGGGATATAACTTACATTATGTTAATAAACCTCTATCATTCCGCTTTGTGTCCTTGATAAGTATGCTCATGCCCCGGATTTGTTTCTAAGATTTGAATTTGTTCTCTTCTCCTGCTTCCATCTTCTCAGGATGCGCAGCTTTGTCGTAGGCCCCGACGGAATCCAGGTAGTCTGAGATCACCTTGTTTGTCACTTCTGGAGCAAGGACCATCCTGCGTTGAAAAGAACTTATTCATCAATATTTAGTGCATGTT